>JBDRCL010000028.1:0-2225 GCA_043821745.1 Methanobacteriota archaeon
ACCGTAAATTGCCCGGTATCTGCTTTGCCATTGCCTGGTTTATTGTGGGCTGGCTGCCAACATCTAATATTCTGCCGCTGGTACAATTTTTTGTAGCTGAACGATTTATGTATATCCCCTCCGTTGGGGGATATCCTGTGATTCATAGGTGCCCACACCAAAATTTATTTCGGAAGCGCGTATGGCTTCGGTGGCGGAGATGGAGAAAGACATGTGCTCGAACATCAAAAACTTCTTAAATTCTGAAGAATATTTAATTATGCAGTATTGCAATAAGATGCGGGGTTTTAGCTTTGATTCGCCTTGAGGGTCTAACTCGCAAGTTTGGTGGTTTCACCGCAGTCGATGATCTAACTTTCGAAGTCAAGGAAGGCGAGATATTCGGACTTCTTGGCCCCAACGGCGCTGGCAAGACCACAACGGTGAGGATGCTTTGCTGTCTTATCAAGCCCACCTCTGGCAAGGCCTTCGTTGGTGGGTATGAAGTCGGTAAGGATTCGATAAAAATAAGGGAGATAGTGGGCTTCCTCCCAGAATCACCAGGGCTTTATGGTGAGCTCAGCGCTCGTCGCAATCTCGAGTTTTACTCCAAGCTATACGGCGTGCCAAAACAGAAGCGCGAAGAAAACATTGAGCGTTTCTTGAAAATGCTCGACCTGTGGAATCGAAGGGACGATCCGGTCGGGACATTTTCGAAGGGCATGCAACAGAAAATTGCGATAGCCAGGTCAATGGTGCATGAGCCAAAAGTACTGTTTCTCGACGAACCAACCGCTGCTTTGTCTCCGGACTCGGCGAAGATCGTGCGCGATTTCATATTAGAACTCAAGTACGAGAAACGAACTATCTTCCTCTGCACTCACAACCTTTATGAGGTCGAAAGAATCTGCGACCGCGCAGCCGTCCTCAACACAAAGCTCGCCGCCTTCGGGTCACCGATTGACCTTGAAAGAAAGTTTGGTTCCACGAAGACCGAGGTTCAGCTAAAAAAGGTCGACAAAAAGATAGCGAGCGCGGTCAAGAGGCTTAGGCGAGTCAGGGGAGTACAGGTCGTGGATGACACGCTGTTGGTGGATACCGAAGATCCCGATGCCGTGAACCCCGAGATAGTCAAGGCCATAGTAAAGCATGGAGGTAAGATCCGCTACGTCACGCGCACGGCCCACGGGCTTGAGGAGGCCTATCTGAAGCTGGTGAAGAAGGATGAGGTTTGACAGGGTCTGGGAAATAGCTAAGAAGGACATGGCTAGCGTCCGGAAGTACAAATACGTGCTCTACGGCATAGTAGTGATGCCATTAATCTTCGCCATCATAATCCCGTTTGCCACGATTTATCCTGTTATGAACACCGAAATTTCTCCAGGGAACAACATACCGCCGTTCATAACACCCGGGATGGACCCTAAGCAGGCGATGGTGATAGGGATGACCAACATGGCCGTGATAATGTTCATGATTTTACCGGCTTTCGTCCCGTCCGTGATAGCATCGTACACGTTTGTCGGCGAAAAGATTAACAAGCAGCTTGAACCTCTTTTGGCCACTCCAACGACCGACGTTGAGCTTCTGATTGGGAAAGCGCTTGGGGCGCTCGTACCGTCGATGGCCGTGACGCTCGCATCCTTCGCGGGCATGGTCTTAGTTGTCGATTTTCTGACGTTCCCGCTCTTCGGCCATCTGCTGTTGCCGAATCCGCTTTCAATAGTCGTGCTTTTGATTTACTGCCCACTCGTAGCCCTTCTCTCCACGTTTTGGTGCGTCTTCATATCCTCAAAGGTGAGCGATATGCGCGCGGCAATGCAGCTGGGACCGGTAGCGATAGTGCCGATACTCGGTTTCTATTTCTTGTTCCTCAGTGGCCTGCTCGTGCTCGACTGGTTGACGCTTCTGGTTTATGCCTTGATATTGGCTCTGGCAAGCCTCGGGTTATTTACCCTCAGCAAGGCGACATTCCAAAGAGAGGAAATATTGACAAAGTGGAAATAGGGAAAAGTGGTTTTCATGAGGTATGCGGAGTTCAAGGCCCCGAAGGGCGTAATCAAGGTCGAGCTTAAGCTCTCTGGCGGTGTGATATCGCACATAGCATTCAGCGGAGACTTTTTCTTATATCCTGAGGAAGCGATTGAGCGGCTCGAGGAAGCGCTTGTAGGTGTCCGGGCGGATAAAGGCAGTCTGCTCGCTGCCGTTAGAAAGTTTTACGGCTCGACGGGCGTGAGGACACCCAT
>JBDRCL010000029.1:0-3420 GCA_043821745.1 Methanobacteriota archaeon
CTGAAGATTATGGCAAAGGATTAAAAGACGGTTCGAGGATTGCGTTAGAAAAAATCTCCGAGTTCGAGGCGAGCGTGAGGGAGGATTTGAAAGAAAGGTTACCATTTACTTGTTGTAAAAATATTTTCAGCGGTAAATCAAAAGATTATTCGCATTGTGGTACGTGTCCACGACTTGCGTTTTGTGCATTACTCCGCAGGATTTTGGGCGGGGAGGGCTGAACTATGATTTGCCCTAAATGTGGAGGAAGGTTGATTCTCGTCGGCACTTGCTACAATTCAGACCCTACCGAGGACCAATTCAAGTGTGAAAGATGCGGGAGAATGATTACGATAACGAGATTGGGAGCTTATGAATGACCGATAAGATAACGAGCGTGGCGGGGCTGAGGGAATGGTTTGAAAACAAGCTGGCATATTTTGAAAGCATTAAAATCAAAAGTATCGAAGACAGGGTTACTATTGATGAACTGAGAAAAACGCTAGAAAAAATCTCCGAGTTCGAGGCGGGGCTGTGGAAGTTGCACGATTTGGGGCTAGCCGATGCAAAAACTATCAAGCTGATTTTGACGGGAGAAACGGAACTCCGCAGGGTTCTGGGCGAGGGGGCCGAGGGATGATGCAAAGTGGGTTTGTAAGCGACTTAGAGGTTAGAATGTTCGGAACGCCAAGGTGTCACCTTTGTAATAGGCGAGTGAGACGTTGGGCAAACAAATATTGGACACGGATGTATTGCCCTCGACACGGTATGATTTCAAATTGGGGGAGGCGAAAGTGATGAAGTCGGGGTCGGGGGTCAGGGCGCGGCAGTGGATTGACGAACTCATACGCGAGGCGAGGAAAGTCGGTCAAAGGGCTGCCTATGAATCTGCAATCGTTCAACACGAAGGTTTGAAACATACGGTCAGGGTGCTCGGCTCCGGGGGCGGGGAGGGCTGACGATGGCTGAGGTTGTAATAATTTTACCAGATGCCGAGGATGTCGCGAGGAAAACTTACGAGTTGCTTATTGGGGAGAAGCCGAAACACAGGTGGTCGGAGTTCAGGTACAAGTCTGCGCGTTTGGTGATAAGGAGGCGAGGGCGGTGAGCGCGGGCGGCGGGCGGACTACTGGATATTGTGTTTCATTTTATTCCGGGGGAATTTCACCCTTTGATGACCAAGATGTGGATGGTAGGGAATGTTGTCCTTGTCATTCAGAATTCAAGGGGAAACATATAGAATTTTTCAAAAATTACGACAGGCGAAAATATCGTTGTGCAAGTTGTGCCTATTACAGAGAATACGAGGCGGGGGGTTGAGGATGGGGCGCGGCGATTATAAAGTATAGACGCATAAACTACTTGGGGGGCGATCGTGATTGAAATTTATAGACCTGTTCGCCGGGGTCGGGGGGTTTAGGCTTGGGCTCAAGAAGGCGAACCAAGCGGGAGAGCTGGTGCATCCCCGAGGCGACCCTGAAGGGCAAGAAGCTCCCGTACATGGGCGGTCCCCCGAAGCCGAAAAGGGAGATGACGCACCCTCTGACGGCGGGGGCGAGGTATTTCGTTGTGTCTGGTCCTGCGAGGTCGACAAGTGGTGCCGAGCCGTCTACAAGTACCACTGGGGCGAAACGCCAGCAGGCGACGCTAGGCAGGTTCGACCCGACGACATCCCGGACTTCGACCTTCTCTGCGCGGGATTTCCTTGCCAAAGCTTCTCGGTTGCTGGAAAAAGGAAGGGCTTCGGAGACTCGCGTGGGACGCTGTTTTACGAGATATGCAGGATCGCTCGGGCTAAAAGACCTAAGATGTTACTCCTGGAGAACGTTGCGGGACTTCTATCGGTCGACCGAGGAGAAACCTTCGGAGCCGTTCTTCAGGAATTGGGGGACATCGGATACGGGGTGGAGTGGCAGGTTCTTAACAGCAAGGACCACGGCGTTCCCCAGAACCGCGAGCGCGTGTTCATTGTCGGACATCTTGGAGGACTCCCCGAACAAACGGTATTTCCTGTCGGAGAAGGCGATGGAGGCAGTGCTGAGGGAGATGCGGAAGCAACGAGCGGGCAAGTTGCTAATGCTCTCTCCAAAGAAAGCGCTGGAGGGCAAAACGCGAGGGGGAACTACATCGCGGAGGGAAAGCCGGTGATGGCGCAACTGCCAATGGTTATACCCGCCCCCATCCGCTTCCTCAACCGTAACCAGAGGAACTTCGACCCAGACACGGCGATGACGGTGGACACGGCACGCTCAACTGGCGTGGCGATACTTGATGAGAAATATTTCTATACAAAGAAGGAACTCGAAACTATTCGTCAGAAAAAGGCAGCGCATCCGTGGATTCGCTGGAAGTCGGGAATCAAGGGTGAGGGTGCTGTCCCATTCCCCGATGACCCAAGCAAGCCAGCAAGGACGGTAACAACGCAGGAGGGAAAGCCAAACCGCATGACACATGGGATTCCTTCTGGTGTCCGCATCCGCCGCCTTACGCCTCGCGAGTGCGAGCGGCTCCAGGGGTTCCCCGATGACTGGACGCGCTGGGGCCGGTTCAAAGAGGGCGATATCGTGTGGAATGGCGAGATGGTGAAACTTCCAGATTGTGTTGACGAGGACGGCATTTTACAAACCAACCGGCAACGCCCCAAGATGACGAAGGCTAAGAAGGACGGCGTTTACCCCGTCACCGACCCGAATCGTTATCGGATGATGGGCAACGCGGTCACGGTCAACGTTGTGGAGTTCATCGCTAGGAGGTTGCCAACGTGACCAAGTGGGACAGGTGGGATGAGGGGCGAGATTTCTTCCTTGCGCTCGGCGACCACCTATACGGGAGAGGACGAAACTGATGGGCGGGTGGCACGGGACACGGAGATCGAAGTGATGGGGATTACTTTCGGCGACCTCTCTCCCTCCCCCCAGAAGCTTTAAATAGGGATAACGCAATATCTTAATGCGATAATATGACAAAAACAATAACAGTAAGCGATGAGGTCTACAAGAAGCTTCTCGAAAAGTCCGCAGATCACCAGAGGGGGGCAAACCACAAGATTTCGATGAGCGAGGTTATAGCCAAATTGTTGAAGGTAGCCAAATGAAAATAAAATACATCTCGGGTGTCTCGAAGGGCTTGGTGCAGGAAATTCCAGATGAAGCCGCAACCGAGCTGATTCAAGGGGGGATAGCTGTGCTCGTAAAGCCAACTTTAGCTGATTTCGCGCCAGAAAGATTGGAAGAGCCAAAGCCATCGCAGAAAGCCGAGGCGAAACCCGTACCAAGACCAGCTACCGCTGAGGTGAAGCCCGCGCCCAAGGCGACTGCATACGATAAGCTGATAGAGTTGGTCGGGAACCATTTAATCGAGATTTATTCCGACACGGGCAACGGAAAATCTCGGCTTGCTCATCATATCGCCACCGAAGCGGAGAGAAGCGGGAAGAAGGTG
>JBDRCL010000030.1:0-7496 GCA_043821745.1 Methanobacteriota archaeon
TTTTCTTTCCCGCATAAGTATGTTCCCCCCGACTATAACGGTTTCCACGTCGCAGCCATCTACGGAGTTGACTATATGCCCAATCACACTCTCAGGGTACACGGGCGTGGGCGCGCGCTTCGGGTCGATTATTATGATGTCCGCCAGCTTGCCGGGTTCTATTGAGCCAAGCTCGTTCTCGAGGCCGTAAAGCTTCGCTCCACGGACGGTTGCCATCTCCAGAGCTTCCATGGGGGATATCGCGCGTGGATTACTAAGCGCAAGCTTGTGGAGCAGGAAGGCTGCTCGGATGTTTTCAAAGCCGTCGAAGATGTAGCCGTCGTTTCCAAGTCCGACTGGAATCCCCATCGAGAGCATCTTTGTCACCGGTGCCGCACCGACCGCGTTCAACATGTTGCTCATGGGGTTATGGGCCACTTTGGCGCCGGTCTTCTTGATGATGGCCAGCTCGTCGTCGTTCACGTGCACGCAGTGCGCCAGCACAACGTCCGGTCCCAGCAGCTCGGCGTCCCTTAGGCGCTCGATTGTCCGCTTGCCGAAATGCTCATAATTATGATACAGGTCGGTAAGTCCTTCCGATGTGTGTATGGTCATGGGTACTTTGTATCGGCTGGTCAGCTCTCTCGCGTAGCGGAAGAGCTCATCGGATACGGTGAAGGACGCATGAATACTGAACATACCCTGAACTCGGTGCATCCGCTCCTTCCTTGCCTTGAGGATGA
Source organism: Methanobacteriota archaeon (assembly GCA_043821745.1). Classification (GTDB taxonomy): domain Archaea; phylum Hadarchaeota; class Hadarchaeia; order Hadarchaeales; family Hadarchaeaceae; genus Hadarchaeum. The sequence continues at coordinate 723 of JBDRCL010000030.1, forward strand.
AGCGCTCGTTTTCCTTAATACCCCTCGACCCTTCGGCGTGGGTGTGTCTTTCGGTGGCCTCGAACGATATGATGCCACGCAACCCTGATTGTTCAACCGCGGCAGATATTCTATCTAGAACTCCCGAGATAGCGTTGGGGCCAGAAAAGGTGTCCGCGAAGAGGGTGGTCCCGGTTTTTATGAACTCAAGGCAGGATATCAGGGCACTTGCGTACGCGTCCTCTTTGGTCATCGCCTCGTCCATCGGCCACCATACTCGCTGGAGGATTTGCGAGAAGTCGCTGGGCGGATCTATCTTGAGCGGGGCACCTCGCAGGAGCATCCCGTACAAGTGCGTGTGCGAGCAGATGAGGCCGGGCATGACTATCTTTCCGCGCGCGTCGATTACATCATCGGGTTTACTCCTCCCAGTCCAGCCTCGCTTTACGGAGACTATGCGGCCTTCCTCAATCGCTACAGAACCATCGGCGATAATCCGGCGGTCCTTATCCATCGTTACAACAAGGCCGTTCTTTATCAATAGTTCTACCATCAACTCTCCTTAGAGAGAATTGTCGTGGTAGATTTAAATCTTAAGGAAGGGACAGACTAAAATATTAAAAGCATCACTTGTGGTATGGGAAAATGCCAGAATTTTTGATAGCCACGATGATTCGGCTGATAAGGAAAGTTGCAAGGGTGCGCGTTTCCAAAAGCGCTGCCCTCGAACTGAGCGCCGTGCTTGAGGATTACACGCTCAGAGTATCTAGAGAGGCGCTTAAACTTGCCGAGCACCGCGGAGCCAAGACTTTGAACAAGGACGATATCAAAGCAGCCGTTGCAGCCATACCGAGATAATCGAGTTTTGGTGATATCTTTGGTTGATCTCGTCATACGCAACGGAAGACTTGTCCTACCCGAGGGCATAGTAAATGGGGAAATATCCGTTGAGAAAGGCCGCATACGCAGGATTGCGGTCAGCGGGCTCCCGAAGGGCGACTTGGAGATAGATGCTAGAGACAGGACAATAATGCCTGGGGTAATAGATGCCCACGTTCACTTATACGACAAGAAATTTTTTGACCGCGAGGACTTCACCAGCGGTAGCTCTGCGGCAGCAGCGGGTGGGGTGACGACAGTTATCGTCATGCCGCTGGACTCACCTTTCATCACCCGTCAAAGCATAGATGAGGCGGTAAGCGCTGGATGTAAGAAAAGCATCGTCGACTTCGCCTTACACGCCGGGAACATGAATGTCGAATCAATAAAAAAAGTTCCGGAGATAAATTCTCTCGGCATAAAGTCATTCAAGGCGTTTACATGCGAGCCATATCAGATGTCATACGACTCTATCGAGGAGCTGATGGTTTTCGTGAAAGCGATTGGCGGCGTTACCTTCGTTCATGCCGAGGATGGAAAAATATTGAGTAAAACTACCAAGAAAATCATGAAAGAAAATAGAAGAGACCCGTTGGCCCACGCTGAATCTCGCACCAATGAGGCAGAGGAAAGGGCCATAAAGAATGTTTTGGAGTCGTCCGGTCGTACGGGGTGCAAGCTACACATTGCCCATGTCACGACGAGGCAGGGTTGCGAGGCCATTAAGGAGGCCAAGAAAAAGAGGGTGCCCGTGAGCGCCGAGACGTGTCCTCATTTTTTGATTTTCACGAGGGACGACATTGAAAAGCTGGGCCCATACCTGAAGGTAAACCCGTCACTCAAGACAAGTAGTGACCTCGCCGCGCTGTGGGATGCCCTAAAGAAAGGCACGATTGACATTGTCGCTACCGATCACGCCCCTTGCACAAGGAAAGAAAAGGAAGTTGGTCGCGCGGATATCTGGAGGGCCCCTTCGGGAGTGCCCGGTGTCGAAACGCTTCTGCCGATAATGCTAAGCAAAGGCGTCGGAAAGGGAAGGCTCACGCTTGAACGATTGGTCAATGTACTGTGCACAAAGCCGGCCCAGTTATTCGACCTTTATCCGCGCAAGGGTGTCATCCTAGAGGGGGCAGATGCCGACTTTACCATATTGGACCTTAAACGCGAAGCCACGATATCATCGGATAGGCTTCATTACAAGGTCGGTTGGACACCGTATGAGGGTATGAAAACCAAAGGAGTCCCGACAATGACAATAGTTAGGGGTTCCGTAGTCGCGGAGGAAGGGGAAATCGTCGGTTCTTCTGGCCACGGTCAATTTTTAACTAGGTAATTTTAAGAGGATTTCATTTCTTCTGGAGCTTTTCTAGTTGTTTACCCCTCGACCTTAAAATACCGAGCACGTGCACGGCTTCCTCAAGCTGGTTGTAAATGGGGAGGTCAGTATTTGTCATTATTTCCTTGGTGTTCGTGTCATGTTCGGCGCACAACACAGCGTCGACAACTGGCTTTTTATTTGATTTTTTTGCAACATCTGCGATTCCGCGGAGATCCTCCAGATTGAAAAGAGTGGACTTCATTGAATTTATCATCATTACTCCATCAACGTTTGCGTCCGAAAGTAGCATCTCGACGACGGATTTGTACGCATTTGCCTTTGCGGCCGGCCCTAGATTGATAGAGCCAACAGTTTCTGCGTTTGGATATTTCTTTCTTATTTTTTCAACAACGTTTTCCGAAGGTCGCGCCAATGAAAGATCCCACTCTAAAAGATATCTCTCAAAAAGTTCGGCTTGACCAGCGAGATTCGTGATGACCGCGACTCGTTCGCCGAACAATGGAGGTTGTCTTGCCAGCCCAGCTGCCCCATTTAGCATTTCTTGGACATCGTGGGTCAGAAGCGCTCCAGCCTGTTTGATGGCGGCTTCAAATATCTCCGACCGCTCTGCACTGCCGCTCAAAACAATTACGGGTTTTTCAGCCACAATCTCCCTTATGGTTTTCACGAACTTTCGCCCATCCCTGACCTTTTTAACGTAAACGCAGATGACCTTTGTTTCCGTGTCTTTTGAAAAGTGGCTCAGAACGTCAGACTCATCGGTGCCAATCGTGTCGTTTATGCTGACCATCTTGCTGATTCCAGTCGTCCTAGCTAGGTCAAGGATGTTGTATGCCACACAGCTATCTTGCGAGACAACGGCAACGTGGCCCGTAGAAATCTGCACTCTTTCCGGAACCGCCATCAAGTTGTTTGCGGTGTTGATAACTCCGATGGAATCTGGGCCGATAAGTGCTATTTTTTTCCTTTTTGCCACATTTGACAGTTCAGCGATTTGCTCGTCATCCATTTTAGCCTCGATCAGCACTAGTGACTTTACCTTGCGAGTTAGCAATTTTTGCAGATGTTTGGCGAGCATTTTTTTAGGCAACAAAACGATTGCCAAATCCTGCCCTGCCCTGATGCTGCCTATGTGCTTGACACTTTTCTCGATTTTACCGCTTAGGTCAACTATGTAAATTTTGCCCATTTTAAAGTTAGAAAAGTTTTGTATTAAGAAGTGGAAAAGCGTCGAGTAGACTTTTTCCTCACAGTCCAAATCCGAGGCTCCGACTAAAACGGCCGATTTAGGCTCGAAGAGGTTTTTTAGATCGAGTGACATTACTTGCGCTCTCCAAGGACTATTCTGGCGTCTACCGCTATCACGCCCTTACCTTTGTTGAAGACGAATACCGGGTTTATGTCGAGCTCGGATATTTCGGGAAATTCAAAGGCAAGTTGCCCGACCTTCTGGATGAGGTTGACGATGGCGTCTATGTCTGCGGGAGGGGTGCCCCTTAGACCGGCCAGCACTGGATAGCCCTTGATTTCTTGGATCATGTTTCTCGCATCCTCTTCGCTTAGAGGTGCAAGCCTGAAGCTTATGTCCTTCAGCACCTCCACCCAAACACCACCCAGACCGAACATGACAGTCGCACCGAAAGAGGGGTCCTGCAAAGCCCCGACTATGATCTCCCGTGCCGGAGGCAGGTACTCCTGAACTGTCACACCCAATATTCTGGCGTTGGGTTTGTATGCCCGGGCATTTTTTATTATATCGTTGAAGGCTTGACGAAGTTCAAGTTCCGAACCTATCCCGACCATAACCCCTTTTGCGTCAGTTTTATGGATTATGTTCGGGGAAGCTATCTTCATGACGACGGGGTAGTGTATTTCTCGCGCTGTTTTGACGGCTTCTTCCGGGTCTTTGGCAAGAACCGTGCGGTTGACTGGTATATCCCAAGCCTCAAGAAGCAATTTAGAATTGATTTCGGAGAGTTCTAGTTGTTTATCAGATTTAGCAGCGCTTATAATCTCTAATACCTTCTTTTTTGGAGATGCCATGTATGTCACCAGAAACAGAACTATTCGGCAACAAATCATATAAGTTTTTCCAAAATATCTGAATTTCATCCGCGAATGAATAATCTGGACATTTTGTCGCCTAGGTCTGGTTTTGTAAACCGAACGCTTTTAATAGTATGTATGTATTCTTTTACCTTCGGTGAATGGTTGAGAATACTGGCAGCGGCCGATTTTCACGGCAACTCAGGTGCCGAAAACAACCTTTCAAAATTACTCAAGAGCAGGTATGATTGTGTTGTGTTGATGGGCGACCTTACGAATTTTGGCCCGCCCAAGGTAGCGGAGAGCATACTCGAATTGGCCAAGAGCTCTGGCGTTCCTATATTTTCGGTTCCGGGGAACTGCGACCCGAAGTCGATTCTCCAGGTTATGGAAAAACAAGGCACCAACATCCATGGAAAGTGCTGTAAGTTTGGTGAGGTTTCCTTCGTCGGCCTTGGGGGCTCAAACCTGACTCCATTCAACACGCCGTTTGAACTTGCTGAGGTTGAGATTCAGGAGGAACTCGCCGCCGCCTCGTGCGACACTGGTGAAAAATGGGTGCTAGTCACGCACGCGCCGCCGCACGGGACTAAGGTCGATCGCATCAGGGAGGGGACGCATGTGGGGAGCAAAAGCATCCGGCAGTACATCGAGCAAAAACAGCCTTTGGTCTCCTTTTGCGCCCATGTACACGAAGCTCGCGGCGTCGATGTGTTGGGACGGACCTTGATAGTCAATCCCGGGCCGATAACCAAGGGTTTCGCGGCGGAGGTCAGCATCGGCGATAATGAAAAGGTTAACTTCCGTCTACTCAAACTTTAATTTTGGGATGAAAACGTGACGGTTCAAAGGGGCTCTAAGCATTGCCCTCGTTGCGGATCTACCAAGTTGCGATGGGCTTCCGGGCTGCCGCAGCTTTGGTCCATCTACGATTGCGGTGAGTGCGGGTATCGCGGCTCGCTCGTGATTGAGGATGGTAAACTCGCAAAGATCATCAGGAGCAGATGGATGAGAAAAAAAGAACATAGGGCAAAGCCGTCAAGCAGAAAGTAATATTCAGGCATTTTTTACAAAATTAAACCCACATATTTAGAAATTGCCAAAACTTTTTTAAAATACAGCTATCTTCTTTCAATTGCCAAATCCAAGACGACGTGATAGCAACGAGTAGCGTAGGAACGGACCTTTCTCGCTTCCATGGTGCCTATATCTAGTCCCCTTTCGGTGGCCAAAGACCTGACGAAATCGAGGGACGGGCCGAAGAGGTCTGGTTCTTGCCCAAAGTCGTAGAAGTGCACTATGCCGCCGGATGGCTTCAAGGCCGTCAGTGCCACGTTGAAGAACTCATGGGACAGTTCAGGCAAAGGCATAAGGACGCGGTCCGCCTTGCGTACGAGCTTGCTTTCCACAACCTTCCTAGCATCTCCACGGATGGCAACTGCACGATTTCCGACCTTGTTGATGCGTATGTTGGTTTGCATGTACTCGAAAGCGGACGGGTTTATGTCGATGGAATAGACAACCGCCGCTTTGCTGTGCTTGGCAATGACAACGGAATAGCAGCCGACGCCAGCGAACATGTTCACCACGACCTCTCCGGGACTCACCAGCTTCGCCACGCGCAGGCGTTCCGTTGCCAGCCTAGGTGAGAAGTATGTTTTTGCGAGGTCGACCTTGAAAACGCAGCCAGACTCGTGATAAACCGCCTCCGTTTTTGGTTCCCCCGCGATAATCTCCAGTTCGCGCGTGCGAAACTCACCTCTTACGGGCGAGGTCTGGTTGAGAACAGTCCGGATATTTTTTTGTACCCCCATTAAAGCACTTCCGATCAATGGCTTTTTCGGTAGCAGCGCTTTAGGTAGCTTGACGATTGCGATATCCCCCACAACGTCAAAAGCTCGGAACTGTTTCAGCTCCGCGTCGGAGAGGTGTCCCTTCAGCGCCTCGCGCAAGTCGTTTGGCATGTAATCCAACAACAATTTCATTTAAGGGAAAAAGGGTTTGCTGCCAGGTCATGGGCGCTTACTTGCCCCACGACTTTTGGATGGAGGATCCCGAAGTTTTGAGGACTTAATCACTTGTTGTCACGCTCACGCGTAGCTTTATTTTAGCACTGAAAGATTATTATGGTCAGTATGACATGCCCAACTTTCGAGGCTAAGGAATCCGGCCCGATTAGGGTAGCTGAATTCGATTGCCATGAGTGCGATGTCCCGTGCACGCTTAACGAACCAAAGTGCCGCTCCTGCGTTGTAGGGAAGCTCCGCACCGAGAGCGAGATGGATCAGGTCACGCTCCTGCATCCGATAGTGAGGACTTATCGTTCGCGCGATTTGTCGAAGCTTGCCAGGACCATCGCGGTTGCTGAGCAGCTGGCTCTCGACCATACGCTGTACGGCGCGAAAGAGGGCGACGGAAAGTGCAAAAAGTGCGTCGATGGGCGCGTAGCCGCGGTAATGGAGGCAATAGACAAAATCATAGAGAACCCCCATGACCTCAGTCCGCTTGAGAACGCGATAGTTATCGCCAGA
>JBDRCL010000031.1:0-2392 GCA_043821745.1 Methanobacteriota archaeon
CGCTTCGTCAACGGACTCATCAAACCAAAGCTGGACCCCAGGTCGATAATCAGGAACGCGGTCCGGACGGGCCTTGGAAGGATGATAGTATCGGACTGGAAAAAAGCATCCAGGCGCTACCCCGATGCCCTTCCAGGGATAAAACGTCTGACAGTTCCGACCATCTGGAACCTCATCGATGCGTCCGGCAGTATTACGGAGGAAGACATAAAGCTCGAACTTGGCACCGTGTACGCATTCTCCCGATACGCAAAGGTGGTCGCGGTCAGTTTTGACACCGAAGCCTACCAAGTCGTGCATGGACGCGGCCCTTCAGACATCGCTAAAATCGCCAAAAAAGTCCAAGGCGGTGGCGGGACGCAGGTCCAGAAAGCCCTCGAAGTGACGCTCAAGCAGATGAAACACAAAGATATCGTTTTTGTCCTTACGGATGGGCATGTGTTCGACTTGGAAACGGAACCGGTGAAGCGGCTCTTGGCACAGGTCGCCCACCGGGCGTCCGTCTGTGCGTTTCTTACGGTGGACAAAGAAAACAGCGTCCCGCAGTGGAGATCCATAAAGTTGAAGGTTCGATAATGAAGGAGGTGGCATTTTGAGGCGTACAAGGTCGAAGGATGAGGTAATGTGCGAATCTATTGCGGCTGCTCTCGGGGCTTCTCCGGGAACCCCGAAGCCTCCGCAAGAATGGTGGGACGAACACGTAAAGAGAGTCAAAGAGCAGCACCCAGAGTACGACGACAACCGCGTTAATGCGGCGGTCGGCGCGATTTGGTACAGGAAATACAGTAAGGACAAGCGCGAGCTCGCCGTGATGGCCGAGGCCCTGAAGCACAGTTGAGTGCGGGAAAATGGGATACCGAGAAGATTACAACAAAGCGCGCGACGATATCGCCGCGAACAAACCCGTTTGGGTCCCGAATACAAAAGTCGTTTTCATCCCTCCTAACTTTTTAGTGTGGTTGGGAGCAGACGACCCCAAATTATGTGTAATGGACCCATACACCACGCGCGACCTCGCGAAGTACGTTGTAACGCAAAAAATTGGGAACGATATCTCCGTCCACCTGGCGCCCTTTGAAGAGATAAACACGCACCGCGACGACCTCGTCCTGGCCACCGGCAAAATCGCCAGAAAAATCCCAGAGCCGTGCCGGACCAGATTTTCCGCCGCGATGCTCGTCATTTCGTGAGGAGGGTGAAAGGGTGGCTGAACATATCGTGATGCTGTGTGAGCGCGGCACGTGGGGTACTTTCCCCAAAGACGGGAAGCACATTTTCGAACCGAAACTCGACGGCGTTCGAATTCTGGCGAACAAACAGGGAAATACCGTTAAATTGGTTGGACGGTCCGGGGAGGATTATACTGGCAAGTTCCCGGAAGTCGTCGAGGACCTCCGGAAGTATCCAATGGATTTCATCCCGGACGGCGAGCTGTGCGCTGCAAACGGGGACTTTCGTTCGATAGCTGGCCGCGTGCATCTCAAGGACAGGTTCAAAATTGACCTCAATATCAAGCTGAATCCCGCCGTCTACCATATTTTTGACATTCTCAGCGTACACGGTCAACTCATCGTCAAGCAACCCCTGCACGAACGAAAGCGGGAGCTCGAAGGCATCGGTGAAATGGAGCATGTGAAGATAGTGAGGGCCCAGCCCCTTGAGGAGCTGATCAGGCTCACCGAGGAACAAAGGATAGAGGGAGTGGTCGCCAAAAAGCTGGACTCGCTGTACGAACTCCGCCGCTCGCCGAGCTGGATCAAATTCCGCCCAGACGGGGGTTTCGACCTTCCGATTATAGGGTACGAAGAGTCGGACAAGGCGGATCGCCCGTTCAGGTCGCTCATCTTGGTGTGGAAGGACAGGGAGCTTCAGGCGTCCAGCGGCTTGACCGCCGAAGATCTCCAGTACGCTTTTGGGAAGTTTTCGGGGGTCAAAATCGCAAGGACCGTCAGAGCGGCCGGCAGAAACAAACACTACTTCACGGAGCCATTCGGACAGGCGGAGATCGTCTTTACCAGCACGCCGCGCATTCCGGTCCGGTTTCCAAGGGTCGTCCGGCTGAAGTTTGACAGGTAAAGTCGTTTAAAAAGGAGGTGAATTTATGCCTTGGAAGTTTGGCATTTCGTTCGGTCTCGTGAATTTTCCCGTAAAACTGCATGGTACAATCAAGGAAGAAAAGATCTCTTTCAACATGATTACCCCTGAGGGCAACAGAGTACGGCAAAAGCTCGTGGATGAAAAAACAGGGGCAGACATCAACAGGGGTGAGACCAAGAAAGGGTATGAGGTCTCAAAGGGTAAGTATGTGTTGCTGGAACAGGGGGAAATCAGCAGTCTCAAGCTGAAGTCGACGAAAACGGTAGAGGTAATCGGTTTCGTCTCCGCGACGACA
>JBDRCL010000032.1:0-21863 GCA_043821745.1 Methanobacteriota archaeon
GGGCAGGTTTGGTGCGGGTTGGGAACTTTGAGGAAGCCGCCGTTCAAGCTTCAGCCTTGGCAGAGAAGCGCAATCCAGAAGAATTGGTCCCTGCCCAGACAGAAGAAAAGTTAAAAAAAATTGCCGAGGGTGAGTACGAGCGCTTTGGATGCGGGCAAAAGTACCTAAGGGGTCTTTATTCTGGCGGGGCGTTGTGCACGGAGGCCATGACGATAATCAAAAAAGCCCTGGCCACGGTCTATTCAAACGTCCCACTCGAGCACAGGCTTCGACTACCTGACCCTCACTCCAGCAAGGGGCACGCTTGCGTTGACTTCGGAGCCGATGATTTATCGGATGGAAAACATCCATCGGTTAACTTGGTCCCGCGATGCGAGCGGTTTCTTAGGGAAGCCAAGGACTGGGAAGCGGCCGTGGTGGTTTTCGATGTCATATTGGGGAATGGAGCGCACCCAGACCCAGCTGGAGAGCTTGCGCGAACAGTGAGGGAAGCTAGGAACACAGCCGAGAATTTGGGCGGTTATTTGAGCTCTGTGGCGTCGATCGTTGGAACACCGGGAGACCCACAAAACTTCAGGAAGCAACGAGAGCAACTCGAGAGCGCAGGCGTAGTCGTCTTGAGTTCGAACGCACAAGCTGCCCGGGTCGCCACAGCAATAGCCACGAGTGGCAGGGCGTGGAAAAAACTAACCAAGCAATGATTTAAGCCGCGAAAGCTGCCTTCGCCCCGGTTATTATGAGCTCGACCGCTAGCGCCGTCAGCAAAAGACCAGTCACCCTGGAGATAGTGTTTATCCAGTAATCCCCTATGGTTTTGCTTATTCGCCCGGAAAGCCAGAGCACCGCCAAGCTCGATAACAGGGCAATCACCGCCGCTATCCCAGTTGTCAAGTAGCCGTACTCTTGGACGAAGATCGTCGTGGTGACTATCACGCCTGGACCGGTTAGCAGTGGAGTGGCGAGCAGGGTAATTGCCGGGGAATAATCACGTTTGTTGCTGATGGAGAGGGCTAGCATGAGCTCTATGCCCAGGATCGTCAGGACTATCCCTCCCGCGATTCTCAGGGACGCAAAATCTATCATGAAAACGTTGAGGATGAACTGCCCGAAAAACAGAAACGCGAAGAGCACACCAGCGGCTGTGGCCATGGCCCTTGAAACGGCGGAAAGCCTTTGTTTGGAGTCCATCCCTCCGGTTAATGAGAGGAAAACAGGCATGCTTGAAAACGGACCCATTATGACGAAAAGAGAAAGAGCCATCTTCAGTATTTCGTCTATCATCGCATCGCCTATACATCCACTCCAAAGTTTAAAATGCTACATGCAGCAGCCCGTTGAAAATGGCTTTTTTTGCGGCTTTAGTGCCCCGCCTGAAAAGTTATCCCGTTGCCAGTTCCACGACTTTTCGCTTGCTCCTGTGGCCTGAAATTATCCTCGCTTTGGCGTCGAAGTGCTTGGCAAGCAACTCGACCGCGGTCCGGTTCGCCCTGCCCCGCTCCGGTGGCTCTTTTACCTTTACAACCACGGGGTCGCCATCGATCACTTCGTCATTCCGTGAGTTCGGGATGACTTTTATTGAAATCAATTTTCTCATTTCGAGCCTCAAGTTGTAGTCTGAGTGCGATGGCGTAAATTCTTTGCGCGCATCATTCGGCAATCCTCCCTTTTAAACAACTCCCACACAAATGCTCGGCGGGCAAGTTGTCGGCATTGATTTTAGTAATTTTGTCGGCCGTTGCTTGGCATGTGGGTCTTGCGGTTCTGGAAAGGCATCTCAGTCCTGAGCAGAACAGGCCGTCGTTGGTGAAGCTGCTTTTACTTGCAGAGGTGGAGGTTCTCCGCACCCTCAGGGCCGAGCTAAAACGGCGGCGTTTGCGCGAAAAGGGTGGAAGTGAGCGAAAGCTCTCCGAGGTTGAAAGGAGGCTGAAGGAGTTGGGTGAGGATGGGGCGTGAGCCGACTTTTGAATCATTGCTTGCGGATTTGGATCGCATATTGGATCTGCCGCAAAAGAGCCTCGACACCACCATCCCGCTGTTGAGAAAGCTGGACCATTACCTTGAGCATATGCTCGACGCGGCGAGGATTGACGAGGCCCGTCGCCGAAGCTTGTTCAAGATAATGACGCCGCTGAGGTCCTCGGCCGCGGAGTTGGCGCAGTCCTTGGCCGAGGTCAAGAGTGGCGGACCTATGCGCGGTGACTGGGTGCGCTTTGCCGAGCGCGACTTCGCCGTGCTCAAGACGAACTGCTGGCGCTAAGGGAATATATGGTCGCAGAGGCGGATTTCCTAAGGTTTGCCCTCTTGAGATATCAGCTTGATGAGTTCGGAGGCACCAACCCCGGGGAGCTTTTAGAGGAGCTGCGTGAGGCCGGCGCGATAAGCGAGCGCACTTGGCTGCTGCTGACGGCCCACCCTAGCTCGTGGCGTGAGGCATTCAAGGACGAGGAGATATCGAAACAACTGGAGAAGATTTCAGTCTGGCTCATCGACCTTCAGGAAGCTAGGAAAGAGAGAGAAGTTTTTGAAAAATCAAAAATTGTGGGTGGTGTTCCTGAGGATATTCGGGAAGAATAATGACGACGCGGCCATCCTCGCGGAGCATGGTCGTTGGATAGCTCGCCTGCGTGACGACGTGAAAGTGTTGCAACAGAGCCTTCACTCGCTGGAGCGACGGGCCTCGACCATCGAGGGTAATCTCGCGGAGCTGGCGAAGCTTTACGGGAGGCTCGACATCTCAATTTCCAAACTCGAAACGGATGACCGCCGTGGGGGGAGACCAAAGAGATGGCATACGACCGGACGACTGTGGCCCTCGGCAACGAGCGCGTGATGAAGTTTAAATGTAGCGGCTGTAAGAATGGGGCGTCTGTAGAGAAATCTCGTGAATGCATGAATGGGGTTTTGGAGGCGTTAATCGACAACCCGAACGTCGATGCCGTCGTCCTCTCAGATCCCTACGAGCACGAGTACGGTGGAGCTGGGTTGCAGGCGTTGAAGGAAATCTCGGAAATACTGAATGAGAATCGCTGCTGGTCGCTGGCGCACCTCACGCCTGACGACTGCAGGCGATGCGAGGCCTCGCGAGGCACGCAGCTCAAGAGATTTCTGGATGAGATGTCCAGAGATCCGGCGTCCGGACTTCGCAGGGTCAAGGAACTTTTGCAAGACATGCTTTCCAGGAACAAACATGGGGCCAAGAAATGCATATCCTGTCGATCTGAATTCATCAAAAATACTTTGCAGCCGATTGTGACCTCGCTCGAGCACTCGGCCCTCCTGAAGAATGGCAGGGGACGCGAAAGATACGCAGAAATCCTACAGCCGCTCGTCAGGCCTTGCTTCCTGACGTCCCGCCTCAGAATGGAGCCGCCGCCCGGTTGCGAACTCATAGACTCATATGAGGTCGATGGCGGCGAGTTGAAAATATATCGCTTGGCCGGGCAGCTCCAGAATCTCTATTTCTTAATCCCACCAGAATGCCAACTCCCTCATGATCACGTACAGCTCCTACAGCATGCGCGTCGGTTGATAGTAGAAAATGTGCCCTGCATTGAGTCCGACCCTTCGCGCGCGCGTCAGCAGATAGCGCGTTTGGGCGAGGGCCTGATAGCCAAACGCGCGGTAGAGGAAAGAATTCAAGTGTCCAGGCAGGAGGTCAAGCGTCTGTCCGCTTGCCTGGCCCGGTTTACCGTCGGGCTCGGTCTTCTTGAGAACCTGCTCTCCGATTCCAAGGTGCAGGATATCTACGTTGACGCCCCGGTTGGGAGGACGCCGGTCCACCTACTCCACCGCGACCACGATGAGTGCATCACCAACTTATTTCTCACTCCCGACGATGCAGAGTCGCTCGTCTCGAGGTTTCGTGCCATCAGCGGCAGGCCATTCTCGGAGGCGGACCCGGTACTGGACCTGAACCTAGGTAATGTAAGGGTGGCAGCGATTGGGCATCCGTTGAGTTCGGATGGGTTGGCGTTCGCGATGCGCAGGCATAAGACGACGCCCTGGACCTTGCCGCAGTTCGTCAGGGCTAAATTTTTGACCCCTTACGCAGCCGGCCTGCTCAGTCTCCTCGTCGATTCCCAAGCTTCGCTGCTGATAGCTGGCAGCAGAGGTTCCGGGAAAACTTCCCTGCTGGGCGCGCTGATGCTGGAACTACTCCCGAAGTCGAGGATTATCACAATCGAGGACACCTTGGAGCTGCCCACAGAGCATCTGCGCGGGCTCGGGTTCAAGATTCAGGCCCTTCAGGTGCAGTCGGCGGTCTCGGGGACCGACACGGAGCTTAGAGCCGAGGATGCCCTCCGTGCCGCGTTGCGCTTGGGTGAGTCCGTTTTGGTCGTGGGCGAAGTCCGAGGCGAGGAAGCGCATACTCTCTACGAGGCGATGCGGGTAGGAGCGGCTGGCAACTCCGTCATCGGCACTATCCACGGGGCCACCGCGCGCGATGTTTTCGAGCGGGTCGTCCATGACCTGGGGATAACGCCGAGCTCCTTCAAAGCGACCGAGGCGATAGCCGTGGCCGCCCCCATCCGCATGAGAGGTGGAGTTGCTCGGGTCAGAAGACTGGTGCAGATAACGGAGGTCAGGAGGGGGTGGCGTAATGACCCCGCAGTCGAGGGCGGGTTCGAGAACCTGATGTATTATGATTACTCCGCCGACGTCCTGAGGCAGACTCGAGCTCTGTGCGGAGGAAAATCGGAGCTAATGGCAGGCATAGCCAGGAAGTGGGGGGTCACGACGCGCGAAGTCATGTGCAACCTAGAGTTTCGAGCCAAAGTGCAGGAGGATTTGGTCGCGGAGGAAGCCCTGCTGAACAGACCGGAGCTGCTCGAGGCGGGTTTTCTAGTGCGCTCCAACCTCGCTTGGCATTCCTTGCTTGAAGAGTAGCTCAAGCACGGGCGCGTGGATTACCGTGGACTGCTAAAGAGCTGGCGCGCGTGGCTACTCTCGACAAGAGATCAAGGTGTGTGAAAGTGGGTTGGGAAAAAATATCGTCCTTGAAGAACTGGCGCTGGGGACAGGACGAATTAAAGGCCGCAGGCGAAGCCCCGATGCTCGTCGGCTACCTCACCATGGCCATGAAGATCACGCCGAACCTTGAGCGGGCTTCCAGCTTTGCAAGTGAGCAGCTGGAGGGCATGATGGGCCAGGATATGCGAAAGAAAATCTCGGAGTGCCGCATGCGCCTACATTCCGGAGCAGACGAGTCTCTCGCGAAGTTTTCAAAGCGCTGGGAGCGGGCATGTCCGGAACTCGACCGCTCTATTTACCTCATCCGCAGCTCTGTGAACGAACGCACAAAGTCCAGCCGAGAGCGAACTTTGGACCGCTCGTTACAGCTAGTGTTGCAGGGTGCCAGAAAGAGGGCGCGGGATTTCGCGTCGAGCATCAACCTGCCAACGCTATTGATTTACAGCCTAGGCGTCTTGCTCCCGCTGGTGTTCGTAGTCATTCTACCTGTGCTCTCGGTGATCGACATACAAGTCAGCTTGGCACACATCGTCTTCATTTATTGCTTTTTGCTGCCGCTTCTTGTCTACACATTGAGCATCAACTTGCTTTCAAAACGTCCGGCAACGCTTCAGCCACCTAAAGTCCTGTCCGAGGAAAGCAGGGTTCGCGTCGTCCTTATGGCAGCCGCTATAGCCGTACCAATCCCAGCTCTAAGTCTCTCCCTCGCTGCACCTCCAGACATCAGCGCGATAGCAGTCCTCTGGGGAGCCGTGCTTAGTGTTTCAGCTTATGTCTACCTGGGTTCTGCCCGGGCTTTCAGGCGCCGCGAAGAAATCATCCAGATGGAGGAAGAGTTCTGCGATGCGTTGGTGCAGCTGGGGAATCGGGTGAGCGAGGGACACCCGGCCGAGGACGCGCTCAGGCAAGTAGCTGAGACGATGCGCGAGAACAAACTCGGAGGCGTTTTCAAGAGAGCTTCTGCAAATGTCCGGCTCGGTGGAATGGGGCTTCGTGCGGCCATCTTCGATGATGCAAGAGGAGCACTAAAGTCGGTGAATTCAAACATGATCAAAGGGACGTTAAAGCTGCTTGTGGACCTGATAGAGCGGAGCACACGGGTCGCTGGCGAGGCGATCCTTCAGACCGCAGAGCACCTGCGAGAGCTGAAAGGAGTCGAGGCGGAAACACGGCGTTCAATGGGGGAGGTCGTGACGTCGATGCGGTCGGTGGCTCTTTTCTTCGCACCACTCGTGACCTCCGTCGCCGCACGTTTGCAGGGACTTTTATCGTCAAAAACAGCCGTTTTTGGCTTCTTCAACTCTTCCGAGATTTCGCCACCGGCATTTCTCCTAGTTCTCGGCGTCTACATCGTCATCTTGACGGCAATACTGATCAACTACTCGGTCGGGATAGAGCTGGGCGACGACAGGTTGGCGAAACGCGTGTCCATTGCGAGCGCCTTGCCGGTGGCACTGGGAGTGTTTACCGCAGGCGCAATTTTAGGAGGGCAGATGATTAGTTCTCTGATAGGCTGAGTAATGTTTAATTAAGGTATTGACAATTTCACAGTGGGCGGTGGTAGTCTAGCTTGGTAGGACACGAGCTTGCCAAGCTCGCAGCGCGGGTTCGAATCCCGCCCACCGCACCATTTGGCAGCGGCTAGCCGTTTGGGGTGTCGATTTTTATTAATGAGAATATTTCGTGTTCGTTTCCAATTGCTTTTCTTCCCCCGAGGTAGCCGAGCTCTATGAGGAAGCCCATGCCGACGACTTTTCCCCCTAGCTTTTCGATGAGCGCGGTGTTTGCCTTGACCGTGCCGCCTGTCGCTAGCAGGTCGTCGATTATCAAAACCTGCTGTCCAGGTTCGATGGCGTCTTCATGAATTTCGATTGTGTCGGTTTCGTATTCTTTTTGGTAGGTGAAGTCGATACAATTCGAGGGAAGCATTCCCTTTTTTCTTATGGGGACGAATCCAGCGCCGAGTTCGTAGGCTAACGGAGCGGCTATCATGAAGCCCCTAGCTTCGTTCGAGACGACAACGTCTATTTTTCTGCCCCTGTAGTGGTCGGCTAAGAGTTTGATGGCTTCGTTGAAGGCTTGCCCGTCCTTCAGGAGCGGGGTAATATCCCAGAAGACCACGCCTTTAAACTCAGGTATTCGTCTAATCTTCGATTTGAGGTCCAAAAAATCAAACCTCCGTTTAGACAAGGGCGCTTTGCAGCGCGTTCTTGCAGTCGCAGCTTCTTTCTTTCGGCATCTTTGTCACGGCTTCAGCTATTATGGTTTTGATTTTTTCAATATTGTTCTTCATCGTTGTCACGACTTCCTCGACGCTCACCGGGTGGTCTTTCCACACGTCGTAGTCAGTGACGGTCGCTATTGACGCGTAGCATATTTCGGCTTCGCGAGCGAGGACGCATTCTGGAACAAGCGTCATGCCAATCACATCCGCTCCCCACCTTTGAAACAATCTAGACTCGGCCTTGGTTGAGAATCTAGGCCCCTCGATACAAACGTACGTTCCCGTGGTGTGCACATCTATGCCGGTGCTCTTGGCCACCTCCGTCAAAGTTCGCCTGATCTCCGGACACATGGGCTCTGCCACTGAAATGTGGCATACCTTCTTTTCCGTGTAAAAGGACTGTTCGCGCCGGGTCGTCCTGTCTATGAACTGATCGACGAGGACGATATCGCCGGGTCTGTATTCTTCCTTCAGAGAACCCACTGCCGAGGGCGCAAGTATCCTCTTAACGCCGAGTTTTTTCAGGGCGAAAACATTTGCCCTAAAATTGATGGCAGTTGGCCTTATGGTGTGCTTTTTTGCGTGCCTCGGGAGAAATGCCACTTGTTTTCCGTTCAGTTCGCCGATTGTTATTGAATCAGATGGGGGTCCATATGGCGTCTCAAGCTCGATATCTTCAGCGTTTTTGAGCAGTTTGGGATCGTAAAGACCCGTGCCACCTATTATTCCGAACTCAGCTTGCATGCTAACTTACTTCGCAATCTCTACGTATAAAAATAACGACTCCACGACTGGCGCTCGGAGCTCTTCTAGAAGTGCTTCCCCATTGCGGTAGGAATCGCTTGAATTTGATTATTTCACATTACAGTTGCACTTACTGTACAGTCGGGCAAGATTTTTTATATATGTGTTAGAACATTCCTCCTAAGATTGCAGTTGTTTCAGATTCAGCTGGAGGTATAATCGAAGGTTTGGCCGGTCCCCTTGCGCTTGTGTTTCCTGAGCTTTGCCCTCACCGGCAGTATCATTATCGCGCCAGCCGCGAACCCGCCAATGTGCGCCCAGTAAGCGACTCCCGAGGTCAAGCCCGTCATCCAGGTCAGGGAAGCCGATAGCACCTGCAGCACGAACCAGAACCCCAGGAAGAACACCGCGGGGACCATCACAATTCGCCAGAAAAAGTAGATCCCGACCGCGGTGTGGACCCGGGCTCTCGGATACAGCAAGATGTAAGCCCCGAGCACCCCAGAGATGGCCCCAGATGCGCCGATGGTGGGGATGCTTGAGCTCGGATCGGTCATGGCATGGATAAGGCTGGAAATCAGACCGGTGCCCAAGTAAAAGAGCAGGAATTTCCCATGGCCGAGCGAGTCCTCTATGTTGTCGCCGAAGATGTAGAGGTACAGCATGTTCCCGAATAAGTGTAGAACTCCGCCGTGCAGGAACATTGAGATGAAAAGTGTTTCAAGTTTACTTCCGGCCAGCACTTCAACGGGCCGCATCCCGTACAAATCGATAGTCTCTTCAAACGTCCCGTTGAGCAGCGTGAAGACAAATATGGCTGAGTTGACCACGATTAACAAAACGGTCAAGATTGGAAAGCGGGACGTTGGGGTTTCATCCTTTAGCGGGAACACGGGCTCACCATTGTTTTTCATCCGGGCTGACGACCGCTTCGGCCTTTCACCCAGAGATTATTAGCTATGTTAAATATAAATCGGTGAAAGTTTGTTTGTGCGCTCATGTTGAATTTAATCGTCGCCGACGCCGAGATTGAGCAGGTTCCTAAAGAGATAGCAAACCACCGCGTCATAAGGTGGTATGCCAAGCGTAGGGGGAGGCTCCCGACCGAGATCATTCTGAACTCGGGCCTGCACTACGAGGCGATGAGGGGCTTCAAGGATGGCGACCGCCGCGGTAGACCAGATATAGCCCACATGTGCGTCCTGCTGGCGCTCGACACCCCCCTGAACAGGGAGGGATTGCTTCGCACTTACATCCACACCCGGCATGACAAGCTCATAACCGTCGACCCATCCGTTCGCCTTCCACGGATGTCGAACAGGTTCGAAGGGCTTCTCGAGCAACTATTCTTGGCCGGTGAGGCGCTGCCAGAGAAGCCGTTGCTCAGGCTGGAAAACGCATCGCTGAAGGAACTTGTTGAGAGGATGCGGTCAAGAAGGGTCATAACTTTTAGTGATGGGGGCAAGCGCAGGTCAATCGGCGAAGCTTACGCAGGACTATCTAAAGAGGATGATGTGTGCCTGATAGTTGGCGGTTTCCCGAGGGGCGATTTTCTTTCTGAAGTTGGCGGTATTTCCGACGAGGTGGTGAGCATAGACCCGGAACTGCTCACGGCCCCTACAGTCGTAGCGCGGGCGATATATGTCTACGAGGAGACATTAGGAATTACCAGGTCCAGGCTGGGGAGATGATTGTGCCGCACCGAAAAAGGCGCAGAGGACAGACAGACGAATTCAAGAATTTGGCTTACGAGCGCATAGAGCGTCTGTTCGAACTCGCGGAGGACATCCCCAGGGAGCGCCGGGAGCTTGCCGACCGTTACGTGCGAGCGGCATGGAAGCTGAAGACCAGATATAACTTGAAACTGCCCAAAACCCTTAGGCTGAAGTTTTGCAAAAAATGCCTTTCATTTTGGAGGCTCGGAGAGAGCTGCCGAGTTAGAGTTAAGTCAGGTAGCGCCATTATTACTTGTTTGCGGTGCGGTCGTGTCAAGCGTTTGCCGTTTGGAGCTGGGAAAAGCCCCAAAGAGTCCCCGGTCGAGCCCGTAGGAAAAGCGTTAATACGGCCAGCGACCAGAAATTAGGGTACTGTAGAAATTAGGTTGGTACAAAAAATGACGGTTAAAGAGGTTCAACCCGCTGCGCTGATCAAGCGGTTGAGCGAGGAGCTCAAGAAAGTCGAGGCGGTAAAGCCGCCCCATTGGAGCCTGTTCGCGAAAACGGGTGCGCACAAGCAGCACCCGCCGGAGCAGCAGGACTGGTGGTACATGCGAGCGGCCTCACTTTTGAGGAGGATTTACATCGACGGTCCGGTGGGCATATCCAGGCTGCGCAGCTTTTACGGGGGTAGACAAAACAGGGGCCAGGCTCCCGAGCACTTCCATAAGGCGGGCGGGAAAATTATCCGCGTCGTGCTACAGCAGCTCGAGAAGGCAGGCCTTGTGAGCAAAGCGGAGCGCAAGGGCAGGAGGTTGACCCACAAGGGAGTGAGCATGGTCGAGGACGTAGCCAAGCAGATGAGGAGCGAAGTGAAGGTTTGATTGAATGGCAGATGACGTCGAGCTGGAAGAATTGCGCAGGCGCAAGGTACAGGAGCTTCAGTCCCAATACCAAGAGCAGCAGCGCCAGGCCGAGCAGAGGCGGCAGTTTGAGGTTCAGAAGAGGGCCGCCATCATGCAGATATTGACTCCCGAGGCCAGGAGCAGGCTGGCCAACATCCGCGCCGTAAAGTCGGAGTTCGCCGAGCAGCTGGAGATCCAGCTGATTCAACTGGCCCAGTCCGGCAGGCTCGGCTCAAAGATAACAGACTCACAGTTGAAGGAGATTTTGGGCAAATTGCAATCGCGTAAACGGGAAATAAAGATAAAGAGGGCTTGAGATGTCCAAGCACAAGACAGTACCTGTGAAGAAGAGACTGGGAAGGGCCGCAAGGCGCACCAGGAGGGCTCCCGTCTGGGTCATGTCTGCGACCAAGGGGAAAATACGCACCAGCGTCAGACGCAGGAACTGGCGCAGGACAAAGGTCAAGCCATAGGTGTGATGGAATGCCGGAAGAGAAGATATTCGTGATACCTTTGGGTGAGGTCAAGAGGGCCCCTCATTACAAGCGTGCTCGCCGCGCCGCGAAGATAGTCAGGGAATACCTAGTCAGGCACATGAAGTCCGAGGAAATAAAGTTGGACCCAAAGATAAACGAAAAGCTGTTTGAGCGCGGCGTGAAGAAGCCCCCGACGAAGATTAGGGTGAAAGCGATTAAGGACGAAGATGGACTGGTGAACGCTTCTCTCGCTGAGTAAGGTGTGGGGATGGCAATAATTAAGATGGGGTTTAATAGAATTCCGTATCTGGGGGCATTTTCCTTGTGTACAGACAAAATCGCACTACTACCATCGAACTTCCACTTCCGCGCTGATGACGTGGAGAACGCCTTGGGCGTGCCCGTCGTGAAGACGGACGTGGACAGGAGCCCGTTGATAGGGATACTGGCGACGGGTAACTCGAACAGCCTGATCTGCTCCGAGCTGTTCGAATTCGGTGGCGGGGCGCAGAGGGAGATGTCGGGCATAGAAGTGTCGCAGCTCGCCGGGAAGTTAACAGCCTTTGGGAACATTATTCTCACCAATGACCGCGGTGCAATAGTCAATCCAGAGATGCCAGACCATGTTTTGGAGCGCGTCAGCGAGAAGCTCAATGTACCGGTCGAGCGCGGGACTATCGCAGGGATAAAGAACGTGGGGGCCGTTGGCGTGGCTACAAACCGTGGCGCGCTCGTTCATCCGGACGCTTCGAGTGAAGAAGTTGAGTTAGTAGAGAAGACGCTTGGAGTGCCGGTGGATGTCGGGACGGCATGCGGCGGAGTGAAGTACGTCGGGCTTTGCATGGTGGCCAACTCAAACGGAGCGGTGGTCGGGATGACTACTACCGGCCCGGAGCTCGGTCGAGTCGAAAGCGCTTTGGGGTTCATATGAGGTGATGGATTGCCGATATACAGGATTAGCGGATGGTTCAAGCAAGGGCTCTTCAAGCAAAAGTTCACGCGTGACGTGTTGGCCCTTTCCAATGGTCAAGCGCTCGAAAGGGTTTACTCGGAGGTAGGGAGTAGGCACAGGCTCACGCGAAACACTATTCATATAGAAGGAGTTACTGAGGTTAAACCCGAGGATGTGACGGATCCAAGAGTCTTGGCGATGATGAAGTGATAATATGGAAAACGTGAAAGATGGGGACAGGGGGAGGCTTCAGCGCCTCTTTAGCGAGTTGAACGACAACCAGGCCGTGGTGGATTTGCTGCGCCAGCAGATTTCAGCTTTGGCGGGATCGCTTTCGGAGCTCTCGATGACAGTCGGTGCGATTAAAGTTATTAAGGATTTGCAACCGTCCACTGAAATTTTAGTGCCCATTGGAAGCGACTCATTCATCACAGCCAAGCTCTCCTCAGCCGACAAAGTATTAACTGGACTTGGTGCGGACGTGATGGCGGAGCGCAGCGCCGAAGAAACGATAAAGGTTCTGGAGACTAGAGCCACCGAAGTCCAGAAGGCCATCGAGCGAACTCGAGATGAGCTCAAAAAGCTCGAGGAGCGCATCGAGGCCATCAGGCCCGAGGCCGAGCGATTACTGGGAAGGGCAAAAGAAGCGCCCGGCAAATAGAGGCCGTCACCGATGTTTGAGAAGCTAAAACAGAAGCTGAAGCAGGTTAAAGAGCGCATCACCAAAAAAGTCGCACCCGAGCCGATTTCTGAGGAAACTCAAGAGGCCGTGGTGGAGACCAAGCCCGAGGTTTTACCCGGGGAGTCTGAGGCGGTCAGGCCCGATGTTCTGCCCAAGGCCCAAGTTGTCGAACCTGAGTCTTTGTCCGAGGTTCCTGTGGAGGTCAAACCCAAGGTCTCGGTGGAAACAAAGCCAGAAATTTTTCCAGAGGCTCCACGCAAGGTTCCAAAAATTAAGCGCGAGGTTCCAGGGCACCGAGTTGAGCCCGAGAGACCAAAAGAGGCGCCCACTAAAGTTATCTCCCCTGAGAAGCCGAAACGCGGATTTATAAGGGCCGTTAAGCGCGTGGCCGGCAGGGAGTTGACCCCTAAGGACATTGACGACATAGTCTGGGACCTCCAGGTGGCCATGCTCGAGAGTGATGTCGCCGTTTCGGTCGCCGACCAGATAGTCGAGAGGGTTAAGGAAGAGCTGGTTGGTAAAAAGATAGGTATGAGGACCGACGTGAAGAAGATGGGCGACGAGGTCCTTCGAGACGCGATAAAGGAGGCCCTGACGAGCGAGCATGAAGTCGACCTGCTCAAGATCATAAACGACAAACGCACCAAGGGAGAGCCGGCCGTATTGGTTTTTGTGGGCATCAATGGTCACGGCAAGACTACTACCATAGCAAAGTTCTCGAGATACTTGACCAAGCGTGGCTATAAGGTCGTCCTGGCCGCAGGCGACACTTTTCGCGCGGCAGCTATAGAACAGCTTGAGATACACGCGGAGCGCTTGGGTGTAGACATAATCAAGCAAAAGCGCGGTTCAGACTCGGCGGCCGTAGCGCACGACGCGATATCTCATGCGAAGGCCAGAGGGATAAACGTGGTGCTGGTAGACACGGCTGGGAGAATGCAGACGGATGTGAACTTGATGGACGAGATGAAGAAAGTCATAAGGGTCTCTAAACCCGATGCCGTTATTTTTGTCGGAGACGCGCTTACGGGGAATGACGCCGTCGAGCAGGCTAGGACGTTCGACCAGGCCGTTGGCATTACTGGGTCCATCCTTTGCAAGATGGACGCGGATGCTAGGGGAGGAGCAGCTCTATCCATAACGCAGGTCACTGGTAAGCCAATTCTCTTCCTGGGCACTGGACAGGAATACGATGATTTGGTAGAGTTCAAGCCCGATATTATCCTGAACGCGCTCTTTGGAGATTGAGATTTCAATCGTCCGCCACGGGTAAGATTTATATATTATTTTGCATATCGCTATTGATACTTAGGATGAAATGTGTCATGGGGGAATATAAATGGAAAATAAACCTGGTTTCGATGAGTTGTTGAACAATGTTGTTTTAAAGGGCATATGCGCCAGCTGCGGCGCATGCGTTGCGGTATGCCCAATAAACGTGCTTGCTTACGAAAAAATGGAGCCGAAGCTTGTTGGGAAATGCACGAATTGCGGGATATGTCTCCGCGTATGTCCGCGCTATAAATCGCCGTTCGCGGAGGCGGAGAACTTTGTCTTCGGTAGACAGAGGAAGCCCGAGGAGGAATACGGGATATATAAACAAGCCATGGTGGCGAGAAGTGCCGACGAGGAGATATTGGCTAGGGCTCAAGACGGTGGCGTTGTCACAACCCTTCTGGCGTCCGCTCTTGAGTCAGGGCTAATTGACGCAGCTATTGTGTCGAGTGTAAATTCGAATAATCCATGGGAGCCCTTGCCGTTGCTTGCCAAAACCCGTAGCGAGATAATATCGAGCGCTGGGACTAGATATTCCCTATCTCCGGGTCTAACGCTGCTAAAGAGTGCCGTCACTTCCGGACTCAGCAAAATAGCTTTTGTGGGCACTCCCTGCCAAATCCTGGCCGTCCGAAGGATTCAAAAATCCCTGTCAAAATATGCGAAGAGCATCGCCCTCACGATCGGCCTCTTTTGCACGGAAAATTTCCGCCATGACGGTCTGATGGTCGAGAAGATTCAGAAGGAGCTCGGAGTAAATTTAAACGATATTAAAAAAGTCAACATCAAGGGCAAGTTCCTTGTGCACCAGAAAAGTGGGGAGACGAAGGAGATCCCGCTTAAAGAATTATTGAAATTCGCTATAGCATCCTGCCACAATTGCGGGGACTTTTCTGCTGAGCTCTCGGACATATCCTGCGGCGGGGTCGGGCTGGACGGCAAGACGTACACTCTGATAAGAACCGATAAAGGCGCCGCCGTTTTCGAAGATGTGGTGAAAAAAGGAATGCTCAAAATTGAACCAGTTGAGAACTTCCCGTTCCCGACAAAGATTTTGGTCAAGCTTTCCAAGGACAAAAGGAATCGCTCAGGTCCTCAAGCACCCTGAAGGGATTCGGCAATGGTATAATGCCATGTTTTAGGGCGCAGAGCCATAAACCCAAAATTTTTATCGTGGAAACTAGCATCTCTCATTGCCAATGATGTCACGACATCGTCTGAGAAAGTCGATGATTAGATGATGGGCGGTCTGAGGCGTTTCAAATTCCATAAGTTATTACTCGAGCTCCGTGTGCGCAGAATTTCAGTTGCTTGTAACTCCGATTTTTGTCGCAATAGCGTACGGACAGGCAACTGATTGGCCCCACGCATTCGGTTCGCTTTTGGTGCCCTAGATGTCGCTTGCTTCGCCGATGTCGGCACCCATATGACACACTACTGGTGCGACTTCGTCAAACCTTTGGCACCTTGGCTAGGGCTTTTTTGACCAGACTAGCTGGATATTCGTAGTCGACGAGCTTGCCGCGCAGGTAAGCGTCGTACGCCGAGAGGTCGAAGTGACCGTGCCCGCTGTTGTTGAAGAGTATCACTTTTTTCTCTCCGGTCTTTTTGCACCTTAAGGCCTCTACCACCACAGCCGTTACAGCGTGCGAAGTCTCAGGTGCGATTAATATTCCTTCGGTCTTCGCGAAGAGCTGCGCTGCCTTGAAAGCTTCGTTCTGATGGTAAGATGCGGCCTCCATAATGCCGTCTTTTGTCAGCTTGGAGAGTAGCGGTGCATCCCCGTGGTATCTCAGGCCTCCCGCGTGTATCGGTGGCGGCATATAGGTGTGACCGAGGGTGTACATCTTGAGCAGCGGAGTTTGCGCCGCGGTGTCACCAAAGTCGTAAATGTATTCTCCCTTCGTCAGAGTTGGGCATGACTTTGGCTCGCAAGAGACGGCCTTCAGGTCCGGCTTTTTCCCCGATAGCTTGTCGGCTAGGAATGGGAACACCAACCCTGAGAAGTTGCTCCCCCCACCGACGCATCCCATTATCACATCAGGGTAGTCGCCGGCCATCTCCATCTGTTTCTTTGCCTCAAGCCCGACGACGGTCTGGTGCAGCATGACATGGCTCAACACGCTGCCGAGAGCGTACTTTGTGTCGTCGTGCGTCGCCGCGTCCTCGATCGCCTCAGATATAGCTATCCCAAGGCTGCCGGGACACTTTGGGTCTTCCTTCAAGATCTTTTTCCCGAAATTCGTGCGATTGCTCGGGCTTGGCGTGCATTCCGCTCCCCACATCTCCATCATGATTCGGCGATACGGCTTCTGGTCATAGCTGACCTTGACCATATAGATTGTGCATTTCAGGCCGAACAGCATCGTGCCGAATGCCAGGGCGCTTCCCCATTGGCCGGCTCCAGTTTCGGTGGCCAGCCTCTCCACGCCTTCCTTCATGTTGTAGTATGCTTGTGGCACGGCCGTGTTCGGCTTGTGACTGCCCGGAGGGCTCACTCCTTCCCATTTGTAGTAAATTTTGGCAGGAGTCTTTAGCGCCTTTTCGAGCCTCAGCGCTCGGTAAAGCGGCGATGGGCGCCAGATCCTGTACACGTCCCTGACTTCCTCAGGGATGGGTATCCATCTCTCCTGGCTGACCTCCTGCTTTATCAACTCCATCGGGAAAAGCGGGGCCAAATCCTCTGGACCTATTGGCTTCTTGGTCGCAGGGTTCAGCGGCGGATCCACTGGCGTTGGCAGATCCGCTTGTATGTTGTACCAAGCTTTTGGTATATCCTCTTCATCCAGAACGTACTTCATTTGTGTCATTTTTTCGACCATCTGTAATTGAGCCACCTTTTTTATAAACCTTACTTAAATAGTTCGTTAAGGTACAAAATGATACAAACACTTATTCAGCTGCCAATCGGGTTCTTCATCGGGCTGTCAGGTGCCCTCATCCCGGGCCCCTTGCTGGCTTACACTATGGCGAAGTCTTCGAACTACGGCGCGCGTACTGGGCCGCTCACTGTCGTTGGCCATGTGTTGGTGGAATTAGTCGTGCTTTCACTCATAGCTCTTGGGCTGGGGGTCGTGTTGCAAACACGAGTTTTTCAGGCCGGGTTCGGATTGTTCGGTGGCGCGATGCTGGTAATTTTGGGTGCAGAAGGGATCTTGAAGATAAAACGAAATCCAAAGCCCGAGAAAATGGTCGCAACGAAGTATCACCCTGTTTTGGGCGGAGTTTTGTTTAGCACGTTTTTGAATCCCACGGTCATCTTCTGGTGGGCAACTATCGGAGTCGCCACCATTATGGAGGCTTTTTTAGTGGCCTCCCTGGCAGGCGTCATTCTCTGGCTCTTGGGTCACTTCTTATCGGACTTCATTTGGTTCTCGCTGGTTTCGCTATCCATCGTAAAGGGTAAGAAGGTGTTAGGGCTCAGGGGCTACCGCACGATGCTCCTTTTCTGCACTGCTGTGCTCTTGGTTTTGGGCGTTTATTTCCTCTCCAAGTACGGTCTGCTTTTGGCTTGAGAGAGAAGAAACTCGTGTGTTTTGGTGCCAAGCCCCACGTTCTTGATTTTGAGCAGGTCCTCCGGCTCGTCGATGTCGAATGCAGCAGTCTCGGAGCGATATATGTGCGGCTTGGCACCTGCTTGCATGGCTTCGGCTACATGCAGGGGAAAACTCTCGCCGCCGAACTTGAGATTCATGATGTCGGGAGGCCTCAAAAATAGGGCGTTCGTTCCATTTGCTTTCGATGGAGCAATGACGACGTCACGCCCGGCAGTCGCCATGGCCGTCACGTTCTCGATATCAGCGGTCTTTAGCAGCGGCAGATCGCCCGGCAACAACAAAACTGAATTCGCCCCGAGAGCAACCACATGTGCTATCGCCGTCTTTAACGCTTCGTTAAGGCCAAGGCCAGGTTCGATTACACCCAAAGCCCCGTTTATTTCAGCAAAATTCAGCACCCCCTTGTCCTGCGAGACCACGGCTGTCCCAGATATTGAAGGAGCTTTCCGTATGGCGTTGAGCATATCTTCAAGCATCGCGATGACTAGCCGCCGCCGACTTTCAACGTCCAAAACTCTGCCAAAGCTGGACTTTGCCTCGTTCAGGCGCTTTACAGGGATAATTGCCCAGGTGGACATGGTAACAATCACATTTATTGTATCCTCGCTTTATTGTTGTGTTCGAAGGAGGTTGTGCTGCTGTTTAAGAGAGAGATCAGCTACTCTCGCAATGTCTTTCTGCCCGTGACCAACCTGTGCCGCAACAGATGCGCTTACTGCGGATTCAGGCGCGACCCAGAAGACGGCGCTTGGTTCATGTCGCCCCAGGAGATACTGGAGCTGGCCAAGCGGGGAAAGGATATGGGTTGCTCCGAGGCCCTCCTCACCCTCGGCGAGCTCCCAGAGGTTCATCCTTTGGCGAGGGAGAAGCTCGAGACGTTTGGACACAAGAGCACGGTCGACTACCTCGTGGATTTATGCGAGCAGATATTGGAGCTCGGGTTGCTTCCCCATACGAATGCAGGTGTGCTCAATGGGGCGGAGCTTCGACGCCTGCGACGCTACAACGCCAGCATGGGCTTGATGCTTGAGAGCACCGCTGAGCTCTCGGCACACGTGCAGAGTCCAGGAAAGGAACCCAAGCTAAGGCTTCAAACTATCGAGGCCGCCGGCAAGCTTCGAATCCCGTTCACCACAGGAATTTTAGTAGGGGTGGGTGAGAACTTTGATGACCTAGTTCAGTCGGTGCTGGAAATCATAGAGCTTTACAGGCGTTACGGCCACATCCAGGAGATAATAATACAGCCTTTTGATCCAAAACCCGGCACGCAAATGGAATCATGTTGGCGGCCTGACGAGAGGACTTTATTGAACACCGTGGCTTTCGCGCGCTCAGTTGCCCCAGGCATGAACATCCAAGTGCCGCCGAATTTATTGAGCCACAGGGGAGCAATCGTGCAGCCCGGCAGTTCCGAGTTCAAAAAGTCGGTCGCGGACGCGATTAAGGCCGGCGCCAACGATTTCGGCGGCGTTTCTTCCGTCACGCCCGATTTCATCAACGTGGAGCGCCCTTGGCCGAGCGTCGCTCAACTCAGAGCCGCCGTAGAACACGCCGGCTTCACGCCGAGGGAACGGTTACCTGTTTACCCACACTTCATAAATGCTGGGAGATTTATGTCAAAAGAGGTGAGACAGCGTGTCAACGACCTTGCTGACGAGGAAGGTTATCGCGCCCAGGTTGTCTAAGTTCGGAGAGATGCTGCAGCGTGCTCTATTAGGCGAAGAGCTCTGCGTGGATGAGGGTGAGCTGCTGCTCCAAGCCAAGGGCAAAAAGCTGCAGGCACTGGTCCAGGCAGCCGACGACATGAGAAGACAAAAGATAGGTGAAATCGTCACCTATGTCAAAAACAGAAACATAAACTTCACGAACATATGCTCGGGGAGCTGCAAGTTCTGCGCTTTCCGGAGTTCGTCAGGGGATCCAGAAGCATATGTTTTGTCATCCGAGCAAATCGAGGCCAAGGTTCTGGAGGCGCTTGCCGTCGGTGCCACCGAAGTCTGTGTTCAGGGCGGGTTGCATCCGGATTTGGGTCTGGAGAATTACCTCGAGATACTCCGGACGATCAGGAAAGTCGCGCCGAGCATACACATACACGCGTTTTCCCCGTCCGAGATAAACCACATCGCCGAGCGCGATTGTATCGGTCTGGAGGAAGTGATAAAGGTCCTTCGCGACAACGGGCTGGATTCCGTCCCGGGGACGGCTGCCGAGATTCTGTCCGACAGAGTTCGGAAGATAATATGTCCTGAGAAAATCACCGCGGACCAGTGGATAAAGACGATAAAGGCATGCCATCGTTTGTGTCTTCCCACGACCGCCACGATGATGTACGGGCACGTCGAGACGCCACGTGAGCTGGCTCAGCATATAGCCAGCATCCGGGACATCCAGCGGGAGACGAAAGGATTCACCGAGTTCGTCCTGCTTCCCTTCGTCTCGAGAAACACACCCCTACGCCTCGAAGCTAAAGTCGGACCCGTGCCCGATATCGTTCAAGGTTTGCGCGCGCATGCGGTGGCGAGATTGATGCTCGCGGGCCACTTAAACAACATACAGACATCCTGGGTGAAGCTTGGTCCGGCTGGGGCTCAGCTCATGCTCAACGCCGGGGCTAACGACGTTGGTGGGACGCTGATGGAGGAGAGCATAACAAAGGCCGCTGGGGTGAAGCCACACATGATGAGGTCAGAACAACTGGAGGAGCTCATCTTGGGAATAGGACGCGTACCTCGTCAGCGCACGACGACTTACGAATTAGTCTAGTCCGGTATTTTCATTCCTGCAATTGTCAAGATCTCACGAGCCAGTCTCACTCTGGATGCGGTGTCCGGCATTAACAGGTCGGTTGAGGAGGTTTTCACGCCGATTTCCTCGATTTTCGGTGCAAATTCTTCATCTCTTCTGTCGATGACTAAAGTACCAACGAAGTCCTTGTAAATCTGCGCCACACCTAATGGACTGACCTCGTAGCCAATCCCTTCCATCAGCACTCCAGCCGGACCGCTCACCGGAGCGCCACCGATAATCGGGGATACAGCTATCACCTTCTCACGCACTCGCCTGAGCGCGGATCTTATGTCTTCGATAGCCACGATGGGTCCGATGCTCGTGACAGGATTGCTGGGCCCTATGATGACGGCTTCGTTTTTTTGAACTGCATCTAGAACCCCTGGCGCTGGCTTGGCGGATTCAGCGCCATCAAAAGTTACTGATTTTACGCGATCACGCGCTCGCCTCGCGACCCAAAACTCGTGGAAACTTATCGGTCCGGTTTCCGTGTGAACGCGCGTCCTGACCTGGTCATCAGACATGGGCACGACATTGGCAAAAACATGAAAGCTCCTACACAATTCTTCGGTAATGTCGGACAGCGCCCTGCCTTGGTGCAGGAGATCCGTGCGGCGCTTCTTAACTTCCCGATCCAAGTCGCCTATTCGGAGCAGCTCGGGTTTTCCCTCGCGCTTTAGCCGTTCGTGCCCTTGGAAGGTATCGCCGTGGATACCGTACCAGGTTTCCTCATTGACCAACCCCGCGAGCGTATACATCACCGTGTCGACGTCCGGAGAGATGTGGAGGTCAGATATCTCCACGTCCTCGCCCGTGTTGACGATGACTGACAATCTCCCCTGCCCCAACAGGCTGGCCAGGCCTTGCAACAGCTTGGGAGTCCCCGTGCCTCCAGATAGAACAGTCAGCAAGCGATCACCTGAAAAGATCTAGCTCTGGAGCCCTGACGAGCTCGCGAATTGAGCCTTCACCCCTGTCGTACTTTGCACCCTTAACAAGCACAACGGGGACGCTTTCATTCGACTCGCCCATTATCGTCACCGCTGCAGCTGCAATGGAGTCGGCGGGGCATGTGATTGTCACCTTCAGCTCTTTCCCGTAGAGGTCGCGCTTTCCCCGCATGTCGAGCAACGGTTTCATGCCAGAGATACCAATGGCCACCCCGACACAGCCGCACCGAAAAGGACGCCCTTGAGTGTCAGTCACTATTACAGCCACATCCGCACCCAACCGCTGCTTTATTGAAGCCCTGATTCGCGCAGCGCTTGCGTCCGGGTCTTTAGGCAGGAGGGTGGCGTGCTCGCCATCGACGTTAGAGCAATCCACGCCTGCGTTTGCACAGACGAAGCCATGTTTGGTTCTGGAGATGATCACGTGGCCAAGGCGGACGATCTCAGGTGATTGTTGTAGTATGACCTCAATTACGCGCGGGTCCTTTTCCAGTTCCGCAGCCATATCGCTCGCGCGTTTGCTAGGTTTGACGGCAGCAAGATCCACGAAATCACCCTCGGCTTTCGACACCGCCTTCTGAGCCACAACCACCATATCCCCGTCGTCTATTTTCAGATGCTGGTTGCCCGCGGCTTTCACTATCAGCTCGCCCATGTCGTCGCTGCGCTTGACCATGGGGATACC
>JBDRCL010000033.1:0-2895 GCA_043821745.1 Methanobacteriota archaeon
GACTCGACAGGACATAATCAATGAAGTGCACAAGCATATCGCGTTCATGCGGGAACAGTGGGAACGGTTTTGTCGGATGGTTGAGGATCACGCGGAGCATATCGACAAATGTATAAATGACCCTCGTTTGAAGATAACGAGAGACGGCGGCAAAGAAGCAAAATTCGCTGAGCAAGACAGAAAGCTGCGGGATGAGATGAATAGCGCTTGCACGGAATGCAACCAAGCATCTGAAAGGCTTGAAGAATTGATGTACGAGGGGGAGAAGCTAAGGAACAAAAGTGCATCCCAAAGCGAAATTGACGAGAACGAGATGGCTCAAGCAGAAGCTCGTAAGACCATGGAAAACGCAGATGAAAACGCAGAGCGAGTCCTGCAAGAGACATCGAGATCAATGAAGGTACTGACGGAGCAACGCGAGCTTATACCTCCTGAGCGAGGCTGTACAATATATCACTACAATTATTATCTGAATATTCCCCTTGGCAACGCTTACTACTGGATAAGGCCGGGACCCGTGAATCCGTTGTTGTGGTTCGACGTGATTGTCAATCTGGGCACGAACTCAGCGAAGCAAAGAAGCCCGAATGAGGATGAGAGACTTATCGTTGAGTGCGCCATACTTTCGGTCGCCCATGACCTTGCGGACCCGGAGATATCCCTGGGGTGGACGGAAGAACGAATTTACTCCCGGGGGACTTACAACGGCAAGTATTTTCAGCGAGACGATTTCTGCAAAGAATTGCGACACAAGGTGCTGGGTAACGAGGGTGGTGATGCCCGGATACGACGCGCGTTTGACTACGTAGAGCCCTACTGGCTCGTGAAAGAGAAAACGCCAAAACGCGCGAAGTTGAAAGATGCGCTGGCTACCGTTCTTGAGCAAGACCGTACACTGCGGAAGGCTGTTCAGGAGCAGCGGCGTGTAACACCCAAACAGTATGACGACCTTCTGAAGTGCGTGAATGAAAAGTTGAAAGCCTGGGGACGGCCACACGTCAAAAAGCCGGCCTTGAAAAACGCGGTGTGTAGCTACAGAAAAGGCTACAGAGAAGAGCGCACCAGAGCAAAAAAACAGAAGCGGTGAAATTTTTTTGCACTTTTTTTTCGATGACGCTTTCGGTGACGCTACACCAAACACCCTTCCTTCAAATACCCGCCTAAAACCTCACACAAACACGCGAATCCTACACATCTTTTTCAGTCGTCACTGAAAACTTCGATGACGCTTTCGATGACCACAAATTTGTTGTAAGTGCCTGACAATACTGGGGATACGATTGACAGCCTACATTTTTATCCGTAGAATATCCGGTGTAGAAAATACAAAGATGTCACTATGTTACTTGGAGAATGATTATGAAAAGGCTCATTACCGTCGGGACCATTTCTCAGGAAATAGGCTGTCCGATTTGGCAAGTACAGTATCTTTTGCAGAGTCGGCACATTTCACCAACGCAACGCGCCGGCCACCTGCGAATCTACTCAGAGGAAGTGATCGAGATACTGCGCAATGAGCTTGCGGCAGTACGTGATAGGAAAGCGAGGCAAGTATGCACTGCCTGAAAACCCCAAATAAAAAAACCGGCCTGGGGGCGACACCACAGAGGCCGGCGACGACGATTCAGATGCCAAACTACCAGCGTTCTTCGTTCCTGTCAAGCCCCGACCACAAATTTTTTCTGACAATGGGCAGGCACGTCACGGAAAAGCCCTGTCAATGGAGCGCGAGGCTGCGCAGATAGTAAGGAGACTTTCATCATGAACAAACAAGATATCCGACCCGATCTCATCACTATCGACGGCGGGACTCAGCAGCGCCCGCTCGATGAGGACACGCTTTCCCGGTACACAAGTCTGATGGCCGATGGCGTGGAATTCCCGCCTGTCGAGGTCGTCTCGGATGGCGTGAACTTCTGGCTATGGGATGGCTTTCATCGGCTTGAGTGCGCCCGGCGTCGGGAACAGAAAAGCATTTCGGCCTACGTTACGGAAGGAAGGCTCCGCGAGGCGATCTGGTTATCGTTCAGTGCCAATAGGGCCCATGGTTTACCCCGGCAGAAGGGCGTCGCCAAGAAGATCATCGAGGCCATTCTCACAGATACCACGTGGGCGAAGAAAAGCCTCGCGGCGATAGCGAAGCATGTGGGCGTGACAAGGCAATATGTCTCGCTCGTCAAGGACGAATTGGCTCGGGCGCATGGAGCAAGTACTTGCACCATAGACGAGGAAAAACAGCCTTCAGAGGCCAAAAATGAGGGTGAGGCGGCAACAACTGAGCCGGATTTGAAGCGTGACGAGGAAATCACGGTCACACGCAAGGGTACAACCTATACCCAGCGCTCCCAGGAGAAACAGCAAAAGAAACGAGAGAAACAGGATAAGCCCGACGAGCCGCCGAAAGACAAGGTCGGGCAGGAAATCCCGGAGCATCTGCGCGAACTATGGGACGGGCGGATTCTTGTCGAGGGGCTTGTGAACGATTTAACCCAACTGAAAAACACGCTGATGAAGCAGGTTGAGGCGCGCGACCCCAGAATAAGCCTTTTGGTGCAGCATGAATCGCACATGAAGAACTTTCAGGCCAGTTATGAGAACCTGCGAAGGGTGTTGAAGATGGGCATCCCTTATGCGGTCTGTCGCCATTGTGGGGGCGATGCGAAGGATTGCAAGCATTGTCGCGGTGTCGGCCTGATAAATCAATATAGCTATGAGACCACCACGCCGAGAGGATTAAAGAAATGATTGCCACGACAACCGCACCGACGATAACACTTCGCCCCTACCAGCAGGAGGCCCTGGACGGTATCTATAGCCAACTTGACGAGCACGATTCAACGCTGTTGGTTATGGCGACCGGCGTCGGAAAGACCATCGTATTCTCTCATGCCGTCA
>JBDRCL010000034.1:0-8230 GCA_043821745.1 Methanobacteriota archaeon
GAACGAGCAATTGTAGAAAAAGATACTGGCGCGTTTCACATAAAGAAGAATATGGGAGAAGGCATTGTTGGTTAGGTTTGAGGCCGGAGGTCACTTAATGAACATCAAGATCGGTTTCGAGGTCCACCAGCAGATAGACACCAAGCGCAAGATGTACTGCGACTGCCCGACCAACTACCAGGACGTCCCCCCGAATACGAACGTCTGCCCCATCTGCACGGGGATGCCCGGGTCGAAGCCACTGCCGCCGAACGAGCTGACCGTAGAAGCGGCGATTGAAATAGCGCTCATGTTTGGGTGCAAAATCATCACTGATCAGACTGTCTACATCCAGCGCAAACACTACGACTACCCAGATCTCCCCTCCGGTTACCAGAGGACGAGCCTTCCAATCGCGAGAGAGGGAGAGCTGTATGGCGTACGTATTCGCGAAATACACCTCGAGGAGGACCCTGGGCAGTACGACCCCGTGGCCGGTAACGTGGATTACAACAGGTCTGGCGTGCCACTCGTCGAGATCGTCACCGAGCCCGACATGAAGTCGCCTGAGGACGCTCGCAAATTCTTGCGAGCGCTCATACGCGTGCTCGAGTACACTGGTAAGGTCAGACCCGAAGCCGGGGGAGCGATGCGGACCGACGTCAACATCTCGCTCGAAGGCGGCGGGCGCGTAGAGGTGAAAAACGTCAACTCCGTGAAAGGCGCCTACCGGGCGCTGAAGTACGAGATGATCCGCCAGCGGCAGAAGCTCAAGCTCGGCCAAGTGGTCGTTCGTGAGACTAGGGCTTTTCTGGAGAGCCAGATGGTCACCGTTCCAATGCGCACGAAGGAAACGGAGGAGGACTACCGCTACATACCCGACCCGGATATCTTCCCACTTATTTTGGACGAAACTAGAGTCAGTGCAGCCCAATCCAAGATGACCGAGCCGCCACATCTGCGAGAACAGCGCCTGATGGAGAAATACAAGATATCGCATGCCGCGGCTGAGGTAATAGTGAGCGAGCGGAAGCTGGCCGACCTTTACGAGGCAGTGGCGGGCGAGGTTGATCCAAAGTTAGCCGCCGTCTGGTTCATGACGAAGTTGAAAAAGGTCCTAAACTATATGAAACTGCAAGCAGCTGACATAAAGTTCACGCCGACGCAGCTGGTTGGACTGCTCCAAATGGTCGGGGATAAGCGCGTGACCCCTGAACAGGGAGAGCTTGTGCTACGCGAACTCGCAAAGAAACCAACATATCCTGAGAAACTCTTGCTCAAGCTAGGGCTGGTCCCTATCAAGAAATCCGAGCTGCAAGCGGCCGTAATCAAGGCAATCGAGGAGAACTCGAAGGCAATCGAGGACTATCTCGCCGGGAAGAGGGAGGCCATGAACTTCCTGACCGGTAAGGTCATCGGGATCACCAAAGGGCGGGCAAACCCAAGAGAAGTCACCAAGCTGCTCTTGGCGAAAATAAAGACAAAAAGAAAGAGCAAATGACCGATATAAAATTTGTTGGCAGGGTTTATCGGCGACGTATATACGTCCCTTGACTCGCGAGGCGATAAAACACCTAAAAAGTACGTATAATCTGAACTTTACTACCCAAACATTTTCTCTGGTTTGGTCAATAACTCGGCGCCCTCGTATATCCTGCTCGGGGGTAAGACCTTCGCCACCGCCATATTGAAGTCGGCCTGAGTCACCTGCTCGCGCTCGGTTCTAATCGCGAACATGCCTGCCTCAGTACAGACGGACTTTATGTCCGCACCAGTCGCCTTCTCGGTCGCCTTGGCCAGCGCCTTCAGGTCGATGTTTTTGGCCAAATTCATCTTCGCCGTGTGAATCTTGAATATCATTTGCCTCGAAGCCTCGTTCGGGAGCGGGAAATATATCAACCTGTCGAACCTGCCCGGACGAAGCAGAGCCTGGTCGAGGATGTCGGGTCGGTTGGTGGCTGCCAAGATCCTCACGTCGCCCCTCGGGTCAAAGCCGTCTATCTCGGCCAAAAGCTGCATGAGGGTGCGGTGGACCTCCCTGTCCCCGCTTGTCGAGGTGTCCATCCTCCTTGCGCCTATCGAGTCGAGCTCGTCGATGAACACGATGGATGGTGCCCTCTCGCTGGCCAGCTCGAACATCTCGCGAACTATCCTTGCCCCTTCACCTATGTACTTGTGGACCAGCTCGGAGCCAACCACCCTGATGAACGTTGCCTTAGTCTCGCGCGCCACTGCCCGAGCCAGCAGGGTCTTGCCAGTCCCTGACGTGCCATAAAGCAGCACACCTTTTGGAGGGTCAATCCCAACTTTGATAAACAAGCTCTTCTTGAGAAGCGGCAGCTCGACCGTTTCGCGGATCTCCCGGATCTGTTCCTCCAACCCGCCGATGTCTGAGTAACTTACCGTAGGTGCCTCATCTATCTCCATACCTAAGACCATGGGATCCTTCTTGGACGGCAATATCTCCATGATGCTGAGGTTGCGCTGGTTGAGGGCCACCCTGACACCGGGTTTCATTTCCTCGGGCTTGATGAACTGGGAAGCTGTAACGACGAAGTGGGGACCGGCGCTGCTTCGGACTATCGCGCGCCCGTCCTCGAGAATGTCAACGATGGTCGCGGCGACAAGGGGCGGAGCCCTTATCCTGTCAAACTCAGCGCGCATACTCTGGAGCTCCTTTTCTATTTTCACGTACTGGCCCTCAATCACGCGCTTCTCGTGCTCGAGGTCACGGACCCTGCGCTCGAGGCCCTGGATGTAGTCCGCCACGTACGACTCGTCGAAAGAGCCACCCTTGGACTTTGTAGAATCTGACAAGAGCAATCCCGTTGAATACTCTTATAAGCCCTTAATAAACTTTCAGTAGAAGCGAGGGTCAGTTTAAAACGAGAAAAACAAGTACTACTAGAATGTGGATCGTGTGGTCGGGAAAAATTTGAAGCGTGTAATTATCATGTCGGCTGCTGCTGTGGCCGCCCTAACCCTCTTGACGGCTTTCATCCTACTCGCTGATTTTGACCGCGATGGCCTGAAGAATACAGATGAATTATCCATTGGAACAGGAATGCTCAACCCAGACACCGACGGCGATGAGCTGGAAGATGGACTGGAAGTAAACGTCTATGGAACCGACCCTCTGGCAACTGACAGCGACAATGATGGCCTTGAGGACGGAACTGAAGTTAACGGCAGCTGGCACGTCTTCGAATTGAAGCAAATTCGAAGTGAGGACTTTGATTACAGTATTCATTGGACTCTGGAGCACAAAGTCTGGGAGGAGGAAAATTATCGGACTTACTACTCCTGGAATGGAGAAAGCTGGGCTTGGCCATACGACTATGAGAAAATCCTCATCGAAAATGGCATTTTACACACAACTTCGGACCCTCTGTCAATGGATACCGACGCCGATGGCCTAAATGACAGGGTTGAGTACGAAATCGGGACCAACCCAAGAAGCAAAGACTCGGACAATGACGGCATTGAGGATATTGTTGAAATCTATACTCGCAAGACTATTCCAATTTTTTACGATACCGATGGTGACCTTATGGGGGATGGGGAAGAAATCGACAAATACTCGACAGACCCGTTGAACTGGGACTCCGACAATGACCATCTCAGCGACGGTATCGAAATCAAAGGATACGACGTGGACGATGACGGCATCATCGAAGTCAACTTCCCGGCGTATGGGGCAAATCCTCTTGTGAATGACATCTTTGTCGAAGTCGACTGGATGCCGGGTGCGAAAACGCTGGGGAGTTACTCGGAGGAAAAATTGGTCGAGGCATTTGCAAACCACGGAATGGTCCTGCATATTGATCAGGGGGAGCTCGGTGGTGGCTCGGAGACGTATGAACGTGCTGACAGGCTTTACGACAACCGGCCTGGCCCGATGAACGATTTCTTTGACTTTAAGGACAAGTACTTCACACCATGGAGACGTGGTGTGTTTTTCTGGTGTCTGATGACGACCAGCACAACCTATATCGGGCAGGAGGCAGTGGGTGGGTTTAATTACGCAGACGGGTTCACTGTGGCCGGTACATGGCCTACAGACGCTTCCCTGGGATCTATATTTATGCATGAGTTCGGGCACGCGCTCTCTTTAAGTAGTAGTCTTTTCGATGGAATAGATTCCAAAAAATATAGTTTCGACGAGTACAGGAGCGTGATGAATTACAACGCACCTTACCACACCGGAGGAGAGTTTTACGATTATTCTGAAGGGGCGCCTTTCAACGACTGGGTCCATTTGAACTTCGACTACTTGACAGGTCGTTACTAAATTGCCAGCAAAGTAAATCTTCAATACATACAATCTTTTGCTCAACTGCAATAGTTTAATCGATAACAATGCGCGTTGTTCTCGTCGAACGCCTATCTCCTGGTGAGCAGTCACGTCTCGACGAGCTGGAGGCTTTGGTCCGGACGCTAAATCTTGAAGTGGTTTCAGCGCTTCAGCAGGTCCGCCATCCTGACCCGAAGTACCAAATAGGTAAGGGCAAGGCGAATGAACTGGCTGACCTTGTAAAATCGACCAACGCACAACGCGTAATCTTCAGCAACCCGCTTACGCCGTCCCAAGCTTACACGCTCGCGCGTCTGGTCGGCGTCGAGGTCGTGGACAAGTTCCAGATCGTCCTGGAGATTTTCGTGATGAGGGCCGGATCCCCGGAGGCCAAGCTCCAGATAGAATACGCCAAGCTAAAGTACGAAATTCCGAAAATTCGCGAACAAGCCAAGGCCCTGCTCTCCGTGGAACAGCCGGGTTTCAGAGGCGGAGGCGAGTACGAGGCCAACATCGGATACGACATGGTCAAGCGCAAGCTGGCCAACCTCCGCAGAAAACTGAAGTCCGTGGAGCGGAACAGAGAGGAGCGCCGCAAGTTTAGACGCAAGCGTGGGTTCAAGCTAGTCGCACTGGCTGGCTACACCAACTCCGGCAAGTCGACTCTGCTCAACACACTAACCGATGCAAAGGCCGAGGTGGACGACATGTACTTCACCACTTTGATGCCACGGACCCGCGCTTTGAAGGCAAGCCGAATGACCCTTCTCACAGACACTGTGGGTTTCATCGACGACCTTCCCCCTTGGTTGTTCGAGGCGTTCAAGGCCACGCTCGAAGAAATCTACCTCGCAGATTTGGTCGTGATGCTAGTGGACGCATCGGGACCCGTCCCCGAGTTGATCAGGAAGCTCAGGACGTCACAGAAGGTCCTCGCGGAGTACCCTGTCAAGGTAATCACCGCGCTCAACAAGGTGGACCTGATAACCAAGGAGGACCTCGAGCGCAAGATGGAGGTGCTCCACAGCATGACATCCACGGTGGTGCCCATCTCCGCAACCAACGGCACGAACCTGAGCGCGCTCCTAGATGTAATCCGCGCCAACGTTTAGTCGGTTAGTCTTTAATGGAGGCAAATTAATCGCAATATTGCACCTCGGGATTTGAATGTCCAAAATAGTAGTTTTACGCATGGGACACCGCATGGACCGAGACAAGCGCGTGACCACCCACGTGGGGCTGGTCGCCAGGGCCTTCGGCGCGGACGGGATGATCATATCTAACACCAAGGACACGGGAATCGAGGAAACCATCAGAAAAGTTGTGAAAACTTGGGGCGGTGATTTTTTCATTCGAAGCGGGGAACCCTGGAAAAAAGCTGTGGAAAAATGGCGCAGTGGCGGTGGCTTGGTCGTCCACCTGACGATGTATGGCATGCCGCTTGAAGATGTACTGTACAAAATCGAGGACAAAGACCTCCTAGTTGTGGTCGGGGCAGAAAAGATGCCAGGAGAGATCTTCAAGGTAGCGGATTTAAACGTTGGCGTTGGAAATCAGCCACATTCAGAGGTTGCTGCGCTGGCAATTTTTCTTGATAGAGCATTTAGCGGCTCTGAATTAAAAAAGGAGTTTAAAAATGGAAAATTGAAGATAATACCGACAGAAAAGGGGAAAAAAGTTGAAATGGGGAAGTAAAAACACTTATTATTCTATTTTGTTCCACGATAATTATATTTACGAGAAGAAACAAAAAAATCTAACTGCTATGTCAGATTTACAGGGGATTTAATGACGAAACCAAAACCTGCTAAAAAATCCAGAATTAGTCCCGTCAAGAAACCCAAGGCGCGTCCTACTAAAAAACCAAAACCGATTCATGCTAAAAAGCCCCGAGCTGTTCCTGCTAAAACGCCCATTGCAAGCGCTACAAAAAAGGTAAAAAAAGGCAAACCCAAAACATCGGCTAAGAAGATCATCGAGAAGGCAAAGGCCGAACCGGTCCTGTTGGAAAATCCCACCATCTTTGAGCTCCTGAACCAGATCGCTGGCAGCCACGGATACGTCGTGACAAAGACGATTTTTTCGGATGAGTTGACCGACGACGAAATCGCAAAGAGGACGGGGATCCGGCTCAACCTAGTCCGAAGAATCCTGTACGACCTCTACGATAACCGCGTCGTGAGCTACCGACGGGTCAGAGACGAGAACAGCGGTTGGTACATTTACTACTGGAAGGTCGAGCCAGAACGCGCGCGGGCCTACGTCAACACGAACCGTCAACTTCTACTCCAAAAGCTCGAGGGGCAGCTCGAGCGGGAGAGAAACGCTATTTATTTCACCTGCAGCGACGGGTGCCCGAAGATGACTCTCGACGAAGCTGCGGACAACGATTTCAAGTGCAACAAGTGCAAGGGAAAACTGAAACCCTATGACAACTCGTTCGTCGTCACGTCGCTCGAGCGCAAGGTACAGGCGCTCCGAGAACATCTTACTAAAATCTAATTTATTTTTTCTTTTCAGCACTCGGTCCATCCCGGTTTTACCCAGATGAGTATTTGCTCGTTTATAAATGACCTCCTCACAAAGCCATGGCGGGAAAATCTGGAGAAACTAGAGAAAAGAGAAGACGCCATTCTGACGGTTGCTCGAGCCGAACGGTGTAAATCAGAGTTCAACTCCCGGCGCGCCAGTCACAGGGAGAGGTGATGAAAATAAGTATTAGAGAGTTTGGAGCCGTATGCGACGTGAGCGTGCTAGTGAACCGTGCAAACTTCGAGCTGGCACAAAATCTTGTCGACGGAGGAGAACTTTATCTCCCGTCCGCAACCTACAGCTGGTTGGCGCGCGACAAGCTCATCTCCGTGCGAGGTAGGGCCATCGGATACAGCTTGGTGAATCAGTTCGTCCGCGACCGCGAACTGCTCGTCATCTACCTGCCAGAGCTTCTGGACGAACTCTCCAGGCGGCTGCTTTTCGGAGTCGAGCGCGAGGTTCCGCTGACGGACCTGCGGGCATCGATGTTGGCGGCGCATCTGCAGCTGCCACTGTTGACCTTCAGCGAAGAATTTGCCGAACGTCTGCAGGAGCACGTCGGGGCGCGGACGATCTGGCAAATGGATGTCCATGCAAGCAGGGTTTCGCTACAGGCCGCACTCGACCTATATCGGGAGCTGGCATCGGACCTAGGCGGCTACCTCGGCCGCCACCTGAACAACGAGGCGGAGTTCGGCGGTTTGGTCGAGGAACTCAGGAGACTTCACTTGGACAATCTCAAGACCGCGACGACTTTAGTTCACAAGCTCAACCAAGCGCAGATCAACCCTGGAAAACTCGGCCTAGCTTACATGGCCTGGGACATGATGCCGATACTGCGCGAGTATCTCAAACAGCATGTCGTCCAGCCCGAGGTGGTGCGGGAGCTATGCGAACGAGCGCTGCTGCTGGTAGCAAGCCCTGTGGGATAAGAAACGCGCGGAAGCGCCGGATTTAGATTCCCAACTTTTTCCTGTTCGCCTCTATGTGCGCCAAGATGACATCCACAGCTTTGACCGGGTCCATCTCAACATTTAACTGTCCGCCGGTGACCTGCTTGCAGTCCTGCGTCAGAAGCTTCACTAGGTTCGGTGCTCCAGTTACTGTCGGTACTGGATTGACGTATGTGAAGAGCCCTAGCGCCAAGGCAAATACCGCATCAATCGTCGCCTTCTGTTCCATGTATTCTGGCGCAACAGCCGCAACAGGGAGATCGGGGATAGGGACACCTCCCAGGGCTTTAGAAATTGCGGCCAAGAGGTCAGCAATGCGTCCGGTGTCCGTGCAGGTCCCGTAGCTAAGAACTGGAGGTATCTTCAGCGTTTCGCAGATCTTTTTCAACCCAGGACCAGCGAGTTCCTTTGCTTCAAGACTACATAGCCCCGCGACCTGCATTGCCCCGTTGCCGCACCCCATTGACAGAAC
>JBDRCL010000035.1:0-21921 GCA_043821745.1 Methanobacteriota archaeon
CATCTTGGACAGTTCTTTCAACCCGTCTTCTGGAATCAGCTCTTTTGTCTTTAGATAATGCTCGGCTCCGTAAGGGAACTCCACGAACTCCAAATCAAGTCCTCTTGTGACATCGGCCGCAGCGCGAAGGGCCTTTAATCCCTCACGAATGACCTCTGGGCCTATACCGTCACCCGGAATTACCGCTATTTTGTGTTTCGTCAACGCTTTCACCTAAACAATTATTTTTAACCATCGAACTTCTTAAGCTTAAACTTTAGGTCAAATATTCCAAGTTTTGATTTTAAATGATCAACTCTTCCGCTTTGACCGTTTGAGGTAAGGAAGCAAACCTCCGACTTTCAAAATTTTCATGACGAAATCCGGAAAAGGTTCGGCTTTGAAAGTCTTTCTCGTATTGGTGTTGACCACTTCGCCATTGCTGATATCCACTGCTATACCGTCACCGCTTTTGAAACCATCCCGCGCGTCCTTTGAAGTCATCGCGGGTAGTCCTTGGTTTATCGCATTTCGATAAAATATTCTAGCGAACGACTTTGCCACTATTGCCGACACGCCTGCCGCTTTCAGAGCTATCGGCGCGTGTTCCCTGCTTGAGCCGCAGCCGAAGTTCCGGCCAGCGACTATGACGTCTCCTCTCCGCACATTGGAAGCGAACTTCTGGTCAACTGCTTCCATCGCGTGCTTCGCGAGTTCTTTAGGGTCACGCTTGACCAAGTAACGCCCAGCGATAATGTCATCTGTTGATATGTCGTCACCGAAGACCCATGCTTTGGCCATCAGACATCCCTCGGATCTGTTATCTCTCCTTTCAGCGCAGATGCAGCAACCGTGGCCGGCGATGCCAGATAAACCTTGGCTTCCGGGCTGCCCATTCGACCCCTGAAGTTCCTGTTGGACGATGAGATGCAGACCTCGCTTGGTCCCAAAATCCCTATGTGGCCGCCCATGCACGCCGCGCATGACGGAGCTTCTACCATCGCGCCCGCGTCCACGAACTTCTGAAGAATCATTCCCTTGAGGGCATTGCCGTAGACCTCCCGCGAGGCAGGGACGACCAGCATCCTTACTCCGCGCGCTATCTTCTTGCCCTTTAAAATCTTGGCCGCCTCGACCAAATCCTCGAGCCTGCCGTTGGTGCAGCTGCCAAGAAAGGCCTGGTCCACCTTAACGCCCGAGACCTCACGTACTGGGCGCACGTTGTCGACGTTGTGCGGTACCGCCACCTGCGGTTCCAGCTTGGACAGATTGTATGATCGCTCATCGACGTAATTCGCCCCAGAATCGCTGTACACTGCCTTATAGCTCCACCTGGCCCTTCCAGCCAGATATTTTTTCGTGAGATTGTCAGCCGGTACTATGGCGGCCTTGGCCCCCATTTCAACTCCCATATTACACATCGTCATCCTTCCACCGACGCTTATCCTTCCCATGCCTGTGCCAGTGAATTCGACAGCGCGGTAAGTTGCGCCATCGGCTCCAACATCGCCGATTATTCTTAAGATTATGTCCTTCGGAGCGACCCTGTTCTTGAAGCTGCCGTCGATTTTTATGAACATAGTCTCCGGAACCCTGAACCAAAGTCTACCTGTGGCAAAAACTGCTGTCATGTCAGTCGAGCCTATGCCTGTCGAAAAACAGCCGAAAGCTCCGTAGGTGCAGGTGTGCGAGTCAGCTCCGACTATTAGCTCTCCGGGCAGCGCGAACCCCTGTTCGGGCAGGACTTCGTGACATATGCCCTCGTTCACATCGAAGAAATTCTGAATCTTGTTCCGAGACGCGAACTTACGTAGCAGGGCATGTTCCTGAGCGGCCTCGATAACTGTCGGGGGAGCTTGGTGGTCCAGAATGACCACTACCCGCGATGGGTCCCACACCCGCTTGATACCAACCTTCTCAAGGGACTCTACGGTGATTGGGCCAGTGATATCGTTCACCATCGCCACATCTATGTCGGCCTCGACGATTTCACCAGGCGATACACCCTTGCGCCCTGCCGCCCTGGCCAGTATTTTCTCGGCTATCGTCATCTGCATGAATTTACCCAACTTGATTATGCGACTAATTCTTTAAGGTTTTACTTAGTATTTCAACACTATTTTCAGCAGGTCAACTACAGACGGATTGCTCCATCCGCGGCTGAACTGACTATCTTGGAATACAGGGCCAAGTATCCTGTCTTTATGCGGGGAGCATGCGGCTTTACCTTCGACAACCTCTCCTTGAGCTCCTGCTCCGGGACTGACAGCTCCAACTTGCGACGCATGATGTCAATCAGGATCTTATCGCCTTCTCTAACCGCCGCTATGGGACCGCGCTCGGCGGCCTCTGGAGAGACGTGGCCCACCGCCGCGCCTCTTGTGCCCCCGGAGAAGCGCCCGTCGGTCACCAAAGCCACCGACTCGACCAACCCCATTCCGACTATGGCTGACGTCGACGCAAGCATCTCACGCATCCCAGGCCCCCCCTTGGGGCCCTCATATCTTATGACCACGACATCGCCGCGTTTTATCTTTCCTCT
Source organism: Methanobacteriota archaeon (assembly GCA_043821745.1). Classification (GTDB taxonomy): domain Archaea; phylum Hadarchaeota; class Hadarchaeia; order Hadarchaeales; family Hadarchaeaceae; genus Hadarchaeum. The sequence continues at coordinate 2,522 of JBDRCL010000035.1, forward strand.
CAATATCGACTTTACAGCATCTTCCTCGCAGTTAAAAACCCGGGCCGACCCCTTGTGACGAAGCATTCTCGGCCTCACACCTGCGTACTTCACCACGGCGCCCTTTGGAGCAAGGTTGCCGTAAAGAATCGCTATTCCGCCCTCGCGGTGGTAAGGTCTTTTAATCGGCCTTATGATTTCGTGACCTGGCATCTTTACGAACTTCAAGTTATCTCGAACGCACCGGCCCGTGACAGTGATAGGCGTTCCGCGAACTAACCTGCCCAACCGCTTCATGACGGCTGGTACTCCTCCAGCGCGGTCCAAATCAAGCATCGTGTTTGGGCCCTCTGGTCTCATGCTGCATAGGTGTGGCGTCCTGCGGCTCAATCTGTCGAAGGTGTCGAGGTTGAGTTTGACCCCCGCCTCGTGCGCTATTGCCGGAAGGTGAAGCACCGTATTCGTCGAGCCTCCGATCGCCATGTCCAATATCACCGCATTCTCGAAAGCTGTACGCGTCATTATCTTTCGAGGAGTTAACCCTCGGCGAAGGAGCTTCAAAACTTGAGCGCCGCTTTGCTTCGAGATGCTTAGCTTTTTGGAATCTACCGCGTGAATCGTGGCCATTCCTGGTAGGGACATCCCGATGGCCTCAGTAAGGCACGCCATCGTGTTGGCCGTGAACAGCCCTGCGCATGATCCGCAACCCGGGCAGCAGTGTTCCTCGACCATCCTGGCGTCCCTCTCACTCATCTTCCCGGCCTTGACCGCGCCTACGGCCTCGAAAGCGCTTATCACATCCAGTTGCTGGCCCTGCCACTCGCCTGGCATCATTGGACCTCCCGTAACCATTATCGACGGAATGTTGACGCGCGCCATGGCCATCAGCATGCCGGGCACAATCTTATCGCAACTGGCTATACAGACCACAGCGTCGAAGCGATGGGCCTCTAGCATCAACTCAACACTGTCTGCGACGATTTCTCTGGACGGGAGAGAATAATGCATGCCGCGAGAACCCATCGACAGCCCATCACATATCCCGATTGTGTTGAACTCCAACGGCGTGCCGCCAGCCTCGTGAATCCCGGCGGATACGGCCTCGCCAAGTTGTCGAAGATGAAGATGGCCTGGCACGATGTTGTTGTGGGAGTTAGCTATCGCGACAAAGGGGCGCCCGATGTCAGCGTCTGACAGGCCGTCTGCTTTCAAAAGAGCTCGGCGAGGGAGACCCTCCAATCCAGTAACAACTTCTCTGCTACGAAGCTTCATCGGTCCTGCCTCCATGAAGGCTTAAACATCGTGCTATAAATTTTTGCTGGTCCCTATCCGGCAAAAGGCAATACAGAAAAAATCACTTCTCTATTCCTGCCCATTTCCGAAGGTCTTTTCCAACTCGTTCGACCAAGTGCTCATTTCCTTCCTCGCGCATCTTGCGAAGGTTCGGTAGGCTCGACTTGGCCTCATCAACCCATTCCTTCGCGAACTTTCCACTCTTGACTTCTTCCAGCATCTTCTTCATCGTCTCCCTAGCTTTCTCGTCGATTATCCACTTGCCCCTTGTGCGACCGCCGTACTCGGCTGTGTTGCTAACCGCTTTCATCATGCCCTCGATACCATGCTCGTAGATCAGATCGACAATCAGCTTGAGCTCGTTGATGCACTCGAAGTAAGCAATCTCGGGTTGATAGCCCGCCTCGACCAAAGTCTCGAATCCGGCTACCATCAGCTCAGATACCCCACCCACCAGAACGGCTTGTTCGCCGAAGAGGTCCGTCTCGACCTCCTCCTTGAAAGTGGTCTCCACGACGCCTATGCGGGTCAGGCCCACACCCTTCGCCATTGCCAACGCAATCTCCTTGGCTTTCCCACTTGCATCCTGTTCAACGGCAAGTAAGCCGGGAGTCCCAGAACCATGCTCGTACATGTGACGGAGCATTGCTCCGGGAGCCTTTGGCGCGATCATTATCACATCGACTTCCTTTGGGGGCACTATCTGCTTGAAGTGGATGTTGAAACCATGGCTGAAACAGAGCGCTTTACCGACTTTCAAATGCGGCTCGATTTGATCCCTGTATGTACTGGCCTGGTACTCGTCAGGAATCAGTATGTGGACGATGTCAACCTGCTTGACGGCCTCCGCGATGTCGAGGACCTCAAAATCGTCCTTCTTGGCCTGTTCGTAGCTGGCGTCCTTTATGCTGCCGATTATCACATTGCATCCAGAGTCCCTGAGATTCTTGGCCTGCGCCTGCCCCTGATTGCCGTAACCCATTATGGCAATCGTCTTGCCTTTCAGCGGAGCAATGTCCGCGTCTTTATCGTAGTAAATTTTTGCCATACAATCCCTCCTAAACTGTTTCCCTCGATATAAGAACTTGACCCGAGCGAGCCACCTCTTTCAGTATATCCGGGCCCAACTCCATGACTGCCTTCTCTATCTCGTCGTGGCTGCCACTCAGCTCCACGATTAATACATTTCCCTTCGTTTCAAGTACTCTGCCTCCGACCCGCTCGACCTGTTGCACGACCTTCCCGAACTGCTTCTCGTCAATCTTTCTCGTCTTCAGCAACGCGATCTCACGCACAATACTGCGCTCAGGTTCGATTACCTCAACATCTATTATTGGCTCGGCCCTCACAAGCACTCTGCGCATAAACTCTGCTACGCGGTCGTCCGCTTTGAAAATCAGTATAATCCGAGCCAGACCGGTAGGTTCAATCCCAACGGTAATGGAGTCAAGGTTGATTTGGCGTCTAGTGAAAGTCCTGGATATCCTCATCATGACACCAGGGACGTTTTGACAAAGCACGGAGAAAATTCTAGTCTTCATTTTGCACACCTACGTCAGTATGGGCTCATCAAGTTTTCCCCCAGAAGGCACCATCGGGAGCACATGCTCATCCGGATCAATCGGTATGTCAAGCACCGCTGGCTTCCCTGATTTCAGGGCTTCTCGCAGCTTCGGCGCTATCTCGCTAGGCCTCGCCGCGCGGTCGCCCAAGGCGCCGTATGCCTCGGCGAGTTTCACAAAATCAGGTACCTTGCCCAAGCTCACGGCCGACCGCCGCTTCTGATAAAATATGTCCTGCCACTGCTTGACCATTCCCAAAGAGCGGTTGTTGAAGATGCATGAGATTACGTTTATTTTGTTTTCCACAACCGTCGCCAGCTCCTGAGAGTTCATAAGGAAACTGCCGTCTCCAGCTATGTTTACCACGTCGAATTTCGGACACGCCACTTTGACCCCCATTGCAGCAGGGAAGCCGAACCCCATCGTGCCCAACCCTCCTGACGAGATGAAGTGCCTCGGTTTCTTGATCTGACAGAAATGCGCTGCCCACATCTGGCACTGGCCAACTTCCGTGACTATTATCGCGTCGTCGTTGAGAACTCCCATTATCTCCTTGATCGCGCGCTGAGGCTTTATCGGGACCTCGTCGTAGTCCATCTTCGGAGCGAGCTCCTCGCGCATTTTCTTTACCCTCTGTAGCCAAGGGCTTGTGCGCCCTCGCTTCACCTGGGCCCTAAGTCCCGTCACTATCGCGGAAAGAGAGCGCTTGGCGTCTCCAACTATCGGTAGGTCGACACGAACGTTTTTCCCGAGCTCTACCAGGTCTATGTCCATGTGGATAATCTTAGCCCTCGGGGCAAAATGGCGTACATCGCAGGTAGCACGGTCGCTGAACCTAACGCCGACTCCTAGCAAGACATCGCACTCGTTCACTGCTAGGTTGGCCGCCACCCGCCCATGCATTCCTGACATCCCGAGCGAGAGGGGGTGGTCCTCAGGTATTGTGCCTTTCCCCATCAAGGATGTAGTAACCGGAGCGCCCAGAAGCTCCGCCAGCGCAACTAGCTCCGCTGACGCCCCTGACCAGACGACCCCACCGCCGGCATATATCACCGGTTGTTCGGCGTTCACCAGCATGTTGACGGCTTTCCTTACGTCCTCAGCGTCCGGGTCCAATTTTACCGTCTTCTGATATTTCACTGTGGCTGGAATTTTAAGGTCAGCTTTACCGGTCTGCACATTCTTTGGCAGGTCTATATGCACGGGGCCCTGCCTCCCGGAGGTAGCCGTCTTGAACGCGAGCCTGACGACGCTTGGAAGCTCACCTATTTGATGAATTATAAAGTTGTGCTTGGTTATCGGCAGCATAATACTCAGCATGTCGGCTTCTTGGAAGGCGTCGCTGCCGAGAACTGTGGTCGGCATCTGTCCTGAGATTGCAACGACGGGAGAGCTGTCCATGTAAGCGTTGAGTATCCCGGTGGTCAAATTCGTCGCACCTGGTCCGGAAGTGGTAAGGCACACACCAGGTTTACCTGTGGCCCGGGCGTAACCATCGGCCGCGTGCACCGCTCCCTGCTCATGCCTCGTAAGCACGTGACTTATTTCCTGCTCGTCGTATAGAGCATCGTAGACCGGGATGATGGCGCCGCCTGGGATTCCGAAGATGTCCTTCACGCCCTCCGCCTTCAAAGCCTCGAAAAGCGCCTTTGCGCCAGTAATTTCGACCATTCACATCAGCTATAAAGTTATCACTTTTCTGGTTTATAAGCGACCTTCTTCTTAAGTCTGGCCAATATCGAGACGCGGTATTTTTTCCGGCCATCTCGCGTCTGCCCGATGAGCTTCGCACTCTCGACAGTGGAGGCCCCGAACTTTTCCTTAAGCAAAGCAGCCATCTTCTTGGCAAGGCTAATCGAACTCACGTAGAAATCCAGCCCACCGTGCTGCTCTTTGACATCCGCGATAAAGTCCTTCGGCTCATGCCTGCTCGAACTGCTAGCAAGTCTCTCTACGGCCATTCTTGCTTTTGACAAAAGCTCCAGCGACGACGCGTCGCGGAGTTGCAATATGGCGTCGTGATGCTTTGCGCTTTTCAAGCTACACACATCGCAGGTGCTGTATTTCAGGTTGAGTTTTACTGCAATCTCCTCTAACTTTGGCCGAGTCTGAAGATGGTGAACTTTGCCTGACGCCCTGACATTTACTAGGTTTTTCTTGATGGAAGGCGTTACTTCAATATGTACTCCCTCGGCCTCCACAGGCCTGAGAAGTTGTGTGCCGGAATCTGTTTTACTAATTACGCGGAAAGCGTCCAGAACTGCCTCCTGAACTGCGACCTCAATTAAGTCTCCAGAAGTATCCATGCGCCATTGCTTGCCGACCTTGTATGATCCGCATTTCTTGCAGACTATCACCTCTATTTCGCTTGGCGCATGCAGTAGCTGAGCATCTGAAAAACAGAGCTGACAAAGGCCCTGAACTAGGGGGCCTGCGTCGGCCTCGAGCGCGCCGCATTTGTAACAAAATCTCCTCATGGATACCAATTCGCTTTTACTTTTTAGCTTAAACACGCTACCTCATCGGGAACTCTCGACCTAAACGATAAACTATTAAATTTGCGCGCTCAAGTTCGCGCGGTGATAGCTTGCAGATATTGCTAATCCACGCAGACTACCTCGAGTTCGAGGTGAAACAACGCACGCCTGTTGCTGAAGACGTAAAACCAGAACACCGCTCAGGACGACTTGATGAGGTGCTCGTCGTCTTCTCGGCGGCCGAAGAAGCTGATGAGGAGAACATGGGGGAAGTCGCCAAAAACGCAGCACACGAAATCTCAAACGTCGCAAAGAATGTTGAGGCCATGCGGATTGCCATCTACCCTTACGCTCACCTGAGTTCGTCGCTAGCCTCACCTAAAGTAGCCGTCAAATTGCTCGACGCCACGGCAAAGCAACTTCGAGACCTCGGGCTCGAGGTCCACCGCCTGCCCTTCGGATGGTATAAAGCATTCACAATCAGCTGCAAGGGACACCCGCTGTCAGAGCTTTCACGCACGATAACAGGCGAGGCTCTGGAGGCAGGAGAACACGTCTCTGAAAGCGCGCCGAACAAGAAAATAATTCTCACGATGGACGGCAAAGAACATGAGCTTAACTTATCAAACATAGACTCCTGCGAGCCATTGGCGAAAACCCCTGTGCTCCGACAATACGTCTTAAGCGAAGAGCTGGGGAGAAAGCCCGGTAAAGAGCCGGCCCACGTCAATCTCATGCGACGCCTTGAGCTCGTCGACTACGAGCCAGCGAGCGACTCCGGCCACTTTCGTTTCTACCCCAACGGCGCCCTAGTAAAAGGATTACTGGAGGACTTCGCCTCACAAATCGCCGAGGGAATGGGCGCAAGCAAGATAGAAACCCCAGTACTATACCGCACGGACGAGCCGGACATAGCGGAGCAAGCCGCCAAATTTTTGCAAAAAGACTACAGGATCAAGTTGCCCAACCGAAGTCTCATCCTGAGGTTCTCCGGTGACTTTGGACTCTTCAAGATGATGAAAAACACCTTGATGAGCTACAAGCAGATGCCCGTGCGGATTTTCGAGCTATCTCCATCATACAGGTTAGAGCAGAGCGGTGAGACAGTTGGCCTAAAGCGCCTCAGGGCCTTCACTATGCCGGACATACACTGCTTCTGCCGGGATCTCGAACAAGGGCTCGATGAGTATGAGAACCTCTTCAAAATTTACGTGAAGATGATTGAATCTATGGAAGTGGACTATGCGGTCATCTTCCGCGTGGTCGAGGACTTTTACCGCCAGAATCGTGATCTCATCATCCGGCTGCTCAAGATAGTCAAACGACCTGCCTTTATCGAGCTCCTCACTGAACGCAAGCACTATTGGATTCTCAAGCATGAATTCCAAGTAATCGACTCCGTCGGAGGAAACGCCCAGCTTTCCACCATCCAGCTGGACCTCGAGGACTCAGAACGCTACGGCATCCGCTACGTGGATGAGAATGGTAAGAAGAAGGGATGCATAATTTTGCACTCCTCAATAGGTTCGATTGAAAGATGGATTTACGCAATGCTCGAGGAAGCCGCCAAGGCACAGATCGCAGGGAACGCCCCCAGTCTGCCGCTTTGGCTCTCACCAACTCAAGTAAGGGTAATACCACTAGCTGATCGACACTTGAAGTTCTGCGGAAAAATCTCCGCTGCCTTGGAGAAGGCTAGGGTCAGGGTAGATATCGACGACCGCGCAGAATCCGTTTCAAAGAAAGTGAGGAATGCAGAGCGTGAATGGTCTCCATACGTAATAGTGCTTGGGGATAAGGAACTAAAAATGGAAAAAATCCCCGTCAGAGTCCGCGGCGAAAAGGAGCTGAAACACATGACCGTCAAGGAGCTATCTGCTGAAATCAAGAAGCGGACCGAAGGCATGCCTTTTAGGCCTCTTGCCCTGAACCGTCTGCTATCGATGCGCCCGACCTTCTTTGGTGGTTGAAATGCTGGCCAGAAAGCTGGCCATCCTAAGCATAATCACCTTCGGGCTCGTCAGCCTTTTCGGAGACATCATCTACGAGGGATCCAGGGGCATTATATCTCCTTTCCTTCAGAGCTTTGGCGCCTCTGCTTTCATCGTGGGGCTTGTCCTAGGGCTGGGCGAGTTCTTAGGTTATTCCCTGAGGATAGTTTTCGGGTTCCTTTCTGACAAGACGAGGTCCTACTGGATCATCCTCATCGGAGGTTATTCGCTACTCATAGCCGTGCCACTACTGGCGTTAGCCGGCAGCTGGCATCTGGCCGTCGTCCTTGTGTTGATTGAACGCCTATCTAAGGCCGTGAGGTCTCCAGCAAGGGACACCATATTCTCATACGCAACAAAGGGCATGGGGAGCGGCAAGGCCTTTGGTCTCCACGAGCTGATGGACCAAATCGGGGCTGTTTCGGGACCGGCCATAGTCGCCGTCGTGCTGTTCGCGACGGGCGAGAACTTCAAGTCTGCTTTTTCGGCACTTTTCGTCCCCTACCTGCTGATGGTAGTCGTACTGGCAGTTGCCTACGTCAAGCTCAAGCCACTCATAACCATACCGACGTTTCCTGCGCGGAGAATCAGCTTCAGGAAACTCCCGAGGGAATTCATTATTTACTCCGTTTCTGTGGCACTGAACGCGATGGGGCTGATATCCATAGGGCTAATACTTTACCGGGCCTCTCCAAACACTTTGCCGTGGATGGTTGCGCTCCTTTACCTCGCCGCACAGGCCGTGGACGCCGTGGCCGCTCCATTGGCGGGATATTTCTACGATAAAATAGGGAGAAAGCTTCTCTACATTCCCTTCGCCCTTTCAATAGTCCCATCGACGCTAATCTTTCTCAGCGGCATGGAGTACATCATAGCATCGGCTTTATTCTTCGGCGTGATATTCGGCATGCATGAGTCCGTGTACAGGGCCGCTGTAGCCGACCTGACCCCGATGGAGATGAGGGGTTCAGCCTACGGAGTATTCCACACCATTTATGGATTCGGCTTCCTGATTGGCGGGGCAGCGTTTGGCTTCTTCATCGACAATAACCTTACCTATGCCGCAATATCCTATTCCGCCGTTGCTCAAGTTCTGGCGGTAATCTTACTGCACAAAACTCTCAAGAAATCTTCTCAGGAACTCAAAACGCCAAAAATAACTTCATGAATTTTGACCCTTCAATCAAGCCAAGAGAGCCTTTCTTGGCCTCGGCCTCCGTGAACTTGAGCCCGTCGCCTTCCAAGCCGGGTGTGAGGACCGCGAACGGGACCGGGTCCGAAACATGCGTCCTGACTTTAATCGGGGTTGGATGGTCGGGTAACACTGCGATGTTGAAACCCTTCGCTCGCTTCATAATCCTGCCCAGCAACCGCCTGTCCAAGTTCTCTATTGCCTTTATCTTCTGCTCAACGTCTCCAGCATGGCCAGCTTCATCAGGCGCCTCGACATGTACGTAGACCAAGTCCACCGTGCCCAGAGCCTTGAGCGCAAAATCGGCCTTGTTCTCATAGTTAGTGTCGTAATACCCGGTCGCCCCCGGAACTTTTACTACCTTCATGCCCGCCCACGTCCCGATGCCGTTGATAACGTTCACCGCTGAAATAATCGCGCCCTTTACTCCGTACTTTTTTTCGAACAACTCCAGTTTGGGCCGTTTGCCTGGGCTCCACAACCAAACCATGTTCGCAGGATTCTTACCGAGCTTGACCCTTTTTATATTAACGGGATGATGGGGGAGAATATCTCTCGACGCCAGCATGAGTTCTTTCAGTTTCATGGATGTTTTATCTCTGGAGCTGATGAGATGTCTCGAAATTGGTTCACCGACGATGTCGTGCGGCGGGGCGCACCCTGCTTCGACATTGCTGCCCCTCAGAACATATATGTGCCTATAGCTTATGCCCAAGTGGAACTCCCCAAAACCAAATTTTTTCACCTCGTCAAGAAGTTGCGCGGCCTCCTCCGTGGAAACACAGCCCGCCGAATAATCGACTAGCCTGCCATCCCTTTCTGTTACTAAGTTGCACCTGAACGCGACATCTTTTTGGCCGAGATCTATCCCCATCGCGCCGGCTTCAAGAGGTCCTCGCCCAGTGTAGTACTTCTTTGGAGCATAACCCAGTATGGATAAGTTAGCAACAGCCGAATCCAATGACATGCCCTCAGGGACCGTCTTCATCAATCCCAACTTTCCGTTGTGGGCCAGCAAATCCATGTTGGGTTTTTTTGCCACTTCCAAGGGCGTCTTTCCGCCGAGCTCATCCACGGGATAGTCAGCCATCCCGTCCCCGATGATTATAATGAACTTTTTCCCCACCAAGCCCCTCACCTGAATACCAAAAGCTCCTCGTCGTATTTTCGCCCTTCGTAAACGCTTCCATAGGGCAATCTTTCCAACTTTCGCTCAGACAGTTTCTCGGCCAGCAAGCGGTTCACTTCGTCAAGCGGCCTGTCTCCCATTAGCCATTCAAGAGGAACCCCAACATTCATGGGGCGTGCGGGTAGGATGTGACGAGTCGTCTTGTGGATGAAGATATTCCCTGAAAGGGATGCCTCAAGCACCTCGTCCTTATGAACCTGCGGCAACAAAAGGGCGGCCTGTGCTTCCCCGGACTTGATCCGTTCAATTGACTCCGATTCCAGACTATATTCCATGCTGAATGCCTCACCCTTGATTGCCCCCTCTATACGCCTGATCCAATCGTAGCTCTCTCTGATGTCCGTGTTAGGGGCCTTGAGAAGTTGGCAGCCATTTGAGGTCAAAAACGCTGCAGTTGCCTTGCGCTCCGCTAGCGCCAATGTGGCTTCATCCAGTGTTGAGTAATGAACCTTAAGACCAAGCAGCTTGAAGACACCCATAAGCTTGGACTCAACGTCCTCGCCTCTGATGACCCTGTTCCAGCAACCGACTACAATCTTGGGATCCAGATAATCAACCAAGCAAGCAACGACATAACGGCACCCCATATCTCGAAGAGCAGCGACACGATGCATGCCATCAAGCACGACTAGAGTTCTCGAGTCCACTATCACCGGGTCTCGAAAAATTTGGCTCGATTTTATATTATGCAACAGCTCGCTAAGAGGCTTGGGAATTATCTCCTCGTGTACGTGTACCTTATCTAGCGACACTAGCTCGATTTCCATCCGGAACCCTCGCGCATCTAATTTGTATCCCAAGTTATCCCCGATAACGAACTATGGAGTTATAGAATATAAACAAAAAATTCTAGTTATTACTAATTTATAATAAGGATAATTTTGATGCCATAATCGGCAACATGTTTTTGCCCATACCTTGGCACAAAAGCTGGCCACAATACAAAATCTGCATTGTATTGGCCATTCTATTTAAATCCGCTATGCGATTTTCTAATTGTGATATAGAATTTTGTAAGCACTTTAACCATAGAAACATTCGAGTAAGAGATGGAAATTACAGCTAGTTATAAATAAAAAATTGTTACTTTAAATGCTGGAGCCATTTTGGTATGTCGAGTGCAATAGTCAATGTTTAACTTTTACAGCATTATTTCTTTGGTCTCGCCTTCTTTGAGTTCAAAAATTTTGTCTTTAACTTCTATCTTAATCGGGCTGGCTATAGAAGGTAGAGATTTTATCTTTAGTTTGTCCGAAGTAATATCTAGTTTCAGCCAATGACCGCGATAGTAAATGTTCAAGATTAATTTGTTTAATTCTTCAGGGAGCATGGGGTTGAACCATAATATGTCGCCCCTGGTCTCGATACCGGCGTAACAACGCCGGACAATATCCAAACACCCCGCCATAGCGCCTAAGTGTATGCCCTCTCGGGTTGTTCCACCCTGAATATCACCGATATCTGTCTCCAAAGCTTGGATAAAAAGTCTCCATGAACGTTCCCTATTCAAACTGGCTTCAACCCAAGAATGAACCACGCGGCTCAAAGACGAGCCATTTGAGGTTCGCGCCAGATAGTAAGCGATATTTTTAAGTATTATTTCATGTTCAAAGGAGTAACCGAGCCGTTTAAATAACCCGCTCAGTTCTTCGGAAGAAAAGAGATAGAAAAGCATAAGCACATCGGCTTGTTTTGAGACTTTGTAACGATTGGGTGTATCTCCTTCAGCGTTTAGGACGCGATCCAAGCGCTGAATGTTACCGTATTTTTTTCTATAATCCTCCCAGTCAAATTCTTCCAGCTGATCATAACCCTCAAACTGGCTGATGATCCCATCTTCATGAAAGACTACGCGCATCTTGCGGCTGATTTCTTCCCACCGTTTAAATTCTTCCTTGTCCAGACCAAGCAACTCGCACAGTTCCCGCCAGCGATTTTCTGGAAAGAGCTTATGCAATTCAAGTGCGCGACATAAAACCCACACCGCCATAATATTCGTATATGCATTGTTGTCAATCCCTGCTTTTTCTGCGCTCGGATAACCGTCGTGATACTCATCAGGACCCATAACCCCCAAGATCTCGTACCGGTCAATGTGCTTGTTGTAGGTGGCTATACTTGCCCAGAAGCGGGCAATCTCCAGAATCATCTCCGCCCCATAAGAAGATAAAAATTCCAAGTTACGAGTAACCTGATAATACTGCCACACGTTGTAGGCAATAGCCGCATTTACATGTCGCTGGAGCTGGGAGTTGTCTGGGATCCACTTCCTAGTTTTTGGATTAAGGTGAAGTTGCTGGCTTTCCTCCCGACCGTTGCTCCCGCTCTGCCATGGATACATGGCACCGCGATAGCCGGCTTTTTTGGCAGCTAGACGCGCCTGATTGAGACGTTTAAATCTATACAAGAGAAGTGCCCTAGCGATCTCAGGAATGCGTAGGTTGAAGACAGGAAGAATAAACAACTCATCCCAGAAAACATGGCCTCGATAGGCTTCACCATGCCAGCCTCGGGAAGGTACCCCCACATCAAGATCCTTGGTGTTTCTTGAAATGGTTTGCAACAAGTGAAATGTATAAAGGTGAAGAATCTGCTCAGTACGATGCCACCCATTAGACACCTTTATGCGAAGCTCAAAACGGTCCCAAAGATGTTTCCAGATCGAGGTATGCGTTTTAAGTAGATCTTCGAAGCATCCGACTTGTTTAATAGCATTCTCTGCCGCTAGGCCACACTCGGAAATACCGCGATCATTAGATGTATACAGGGTAACTATCTTTTCTATGGCAATGCTGCTTCCTTCGCAGATTTCAACTTTAAACTCATGGGCTATAAAATCGTCATTTTGGAGCGCGCGCTTTTTCACGTCGAACAGCTTTTCATCCTTGAAAACTTGTGTTCTTGCAGCTTGGACTATGTTGATTTTTGACTGTTTGGTCCGAACCTTTAAAAAGATAGTATCATTATTAATCTCCTTCGTTTCCAAAGGCTCTAGGTGCTTTTTGTTCAGACCTTTATAGCGTTCCACGCCGGAATTGACCACACCGCCATCAAGGGCGGATCTAATCTCTAGCTGTCCCGACCAGTTTTCTGCGGTCAACGTGGTCTCCAAGGCAGCGACATGCATATTGCCCATGTGAACTAAACAACGGCTGGTGAGTTTGGTTTGTCTTCCTTTGTGGTCTCTGAAAATGATCTTACGAAGGAGTACTCCATTCTTCAAATCCAGTTCTTGGTAATAGTCGAGTATCTTCACATCCCTCAAATCAAACCAGCTTTCACCCGGTATGCGGAATTTAAAGGAAAGCCAATTAGGTAGGTTGACCAAGTCCTCATTCTCTATCGTTTTGCCGGCAATTTTGGTCTTAAGCCTGTTATATCCGCCAGCCAAATAGGTTCCTGGATAATGGATGCCGTCTGCATCTGATTCTGGTGCTGCCCCACGAGTCGCAAAGTAACCGTTTCCCAACGTGCATAAAGCCTCACGCAATCCCTCCTCATCCGGATTTAAGCCTCTGTACACAAACGACCAAGGGTCTTTTTTATTAGCGGCAGAAATAATTTTTTGGATGAATTTTTTGACCTGACTTGGGTCCTTCAGTCTATATCTGGCTTCGGTGGTCCGAGACCCCTTTCCAACCACAATTCCAATGCCCCTGTTCTTCAGAACCTTGAATGCGTCTTCATCAGTGATATCGTCCCCAACATAAATGGGCACCACGTAATGATGATTCAAATCTAGGGCTTCAAGCAGCCAAAGCAGTGCTTTGCCTTTGTTCCAATCAATGTTGGGCTGGAGTTCGTAGACCTTTTTGCCGTACGATTTACGCAACTTGGGAGAACTTTTCAGCACCTGATCCACAGTCTCCTCAACCGCCCCGACATCCTTATCATTTACATTTCGGTAATGGATAGCGATGGAAAATTTTTTACGTTCAACCATCGCGTTTTTGACCTTATTCAAACGTTTTTTAAGCATTTGTTCGGCACGGTCGAGGGCGGGAATAAATTCACGAGCTTCCTGGTGCTCCATATCTGTCCCTTTGGGCCCGGCAATGTCAAAACCATGGCTGCCCGCATAATGGATATCTTCAATGCCGACTAATTTTTTTACATCCTTCAAGTCTCTCCCGCTTATTATCGCTACAGTTTGGTATTTGACCAAATTGCTCAAGGTGTTGCGCATGTCTTCAGGAAGAGTTGCCTCCTCGGGCCTGGAAACAATTTGAGTGAGAGTCCCATCATAGTCCAGAAACACTGCAATCCGTTTATTGTTTATCCGTGCCTCGATTTCCTGGAAAGATTCCAGAACGTGGGGGAGATCCTCTATCCCAATTCCTATCTTTATCTCAGACAGGTCCTTTACCACCACGTCCGCTCCATTCTCCCTAAGAACTTGGCTCATACCATTCCTGTCTACGCCAATAACGGCCCCAAATTTTCCTCTCCTTCCGGCTTGCACACCTGCTATAGCATCTTCTACCACCGCAGTCCTTCCGGGCTCGATGCCTAAGCTGGCGACTGCTTCAATAAAGAGGTCCGGTTCGGGTTTTCCTTTAAGGCCAAGCCTTTCTAAATCCTGACCATCAACTTTTGTGTCAAACAAATCGGCAATCTTTGCAGCATCCAGAACAACGGAGCAGTTCCTGCTGGATGATACAACAGCGATCTTGAACCCCCTGGACTTTAGCTGATGGACAAGATCTATGCTAGACTCATAGACTTCTACGCCTTTTTTCTTGAGATGCGCATAAAAAATTTGATTTTTTTTATTGCCCAAACCACAGTTTGTTTCCTTACTCGGCGAGTCATCCGGGCCACCTTGGGTAAGTTTTATACCTCGCGAAGCAAGAAAACTTTTCACGCCCTCGTAACGCGGTTTGCCATCTACGTATCTATGATAATCGTCATCTGAAAAGGGTTTGAATGTCCTTCCCTTTGAGTGCTTTTTGAGATACTGGTCAAACAGCTTTTTCCACGCCTCCGCATGCATTTTGGCAGTTTTTGTAAGCACTCCATCCAAGTCAAAGATTACCGCATCGTATCCGGACCTAGTGAGGTTGAAAGCAGATTTTACACTGTTCATAAATTCTATTTCCCTCCAGTACTCTTATAAACTTTGGGTTACACTGTGCTGCGCCGAAGCTGGTTGGGGGGAGTTTTGTATATTGAAGCTTAAAAAAGGGCAGTGAAGTTAAACGAAAAGCTTTTTCTTAGGGTAAAGTATTAACCCACAGATGAAATAATCTGGGATGATTTGGATGAAAAACGTGAAATTTTCTTTCGAAAACGCGTTGGTTACTAACAAGGCCATACTTGAAACGGCGGAAAAGCTAAAACCTAGAATTAAAAGCTTGATGAACGCTAATTCAAAAGGCTACGACGAAGCCAGAGCCCCCATAGACATTCTTGACGACGAAACTATGTTGAATAAAGTTAAAACAAGTATAGAAGATAAGCTACGATTAAAGCCTGAATACCTCATCATTGTCGGTATCGGCGGCAGCAATTTAGGAACGATAGCCGTTCAAGAAGCTGTTCTCGGCAAGCTGTACAATCAATTAAATCCTTCGACTAAGATATTGTACGCCGATACTGTTGATACCGACCTCCTCAACCGCATAATTACTTTAATCGATCCTGTGCTTAAAAGAAAAGGTAATGTAATTTTGAATGTATTGAGCAAATCTGGGACTACAACAGAAACCATAGCAAATTTCCAAATACTCATCGACCTATTGAGAAGACATGGGAAAGATTATAAAAAATATGTCGTTGCTACCTCCGACAGGGGCTCAAAACTGTGGAATTTAGCTCTTAAAGAAGAATTCAATGTCCTGGAAATACCGGAAAAGGTTGTTGGGCGGTATTCTGTCTTTTCACCCGTCGGTCTGTTTCCACTTGGGCTGTTGGGGATAAAGATTGAAAATCTATTAGCGGGGGCAAAATCCATGAGAGATATTTGTCTCAATGAGGATATGGGGAAAAACCCTGCGGCAATGAGTGCGGCCGTCCATTATTTCCATTACAAGAGTGGAAAAAACATATCTGATCTGTTTCTATTCTCAAACGATTTGGAGTCCATTGGCAAGTGGTGTAGACAATTGACGGCTGAAAGTCTGGGTAAGGAGTTTAACAACAAGGGGGCAAAAGTGAACACTGGCATAACTCCAACAGTTTCGATAGGCTCTACGGATTTGCATTCAATTGCACAACTTTATCTTGGAGGCCCGTACGACAAAATTACAACTTTCGTAAGCGTCGAAAATAGTAATTCGCATACAAATGTGTCAAGTCTAGAAAGATACTCTGAACTGGTTTCTGGGATACAGGGAAAGAGCTTAGCCAATGTAATGATGGCAATACTGGAAGGCACAAAGGAGGCTTTTAGAAAAGGCGAAAGGCCGTTCATGGAAATAAGGCTACCAGATAAATCTGAGTATTCGGTGGGGCAGTTCTTACAGTTCAAGATTATGGAGGCCATTTACTTAGGGTATTTCTTGGATGTAAATCCCTTTGACCAGCCAAATGTTGAAAGCTACAAGGAAGAAACCCGGAAGATACTGAATAAGCAAAAATAAGCCATATGATTGGGGAAAATTAAAAAAAGGTCTGTTGGGTGAAGGCGTCGCCAACCAATAATATCTAGGCACATAAAATTATGGAGGTTATTTCAGTCTAGTCCTTGATACCCGCCTCCGTTATTTGGAACGTCGCGCTCTCCGGCGGCAAACCTGGGTGATCGACCAAGTGCGCCGTGCGGGTGTTCGCCTTGCTCTTGCGTAAGTAGACGCGCGCAGTTACCGCATGCGCAAGCACGTGCCCACCCACGGGCCTCGTTGGGTCACCGAAGAATACATCGGGCCTCGACTGCACTTGGTTGGTCACGAAAACCGCCACGTCATTAAGCTCCGCTAATTTGTGTAACTCGGCGACGTGGCGCCCGAGCTTCTGCTGCCGCTCCGAAAGGGTTCCCCTCCCACAGTACTCGGTGCGGAACAGTGCCGTCAGCGAATCTATCACTAACAGCTTTACGCCATCATTCTTGGCTATCTCGGCAGCTTTCTCCGCCAACAGCATCTGGTGGTCTGTCGTGTGCGCCCTGGCCACGTAGATGCCGTCAAGGATTTTCTGTGGGTCCGCCCCTGCGGCCATCGCCATCTGTGAAATGCGCTCAGGCCTAAAGGTGTTCTCGGTGTCTATGTAAACCGCCTTTCCTTCAAGCCCTCCCTGCTCCAGAGGAAGTTGCACGCTAACGCAAAGTTGGTGGGCGATCTGAGACTTTCCGGAGCCGAATTCTCCGTAAACCTCGGTAATGCCCTGTGTCTCGACCCCTCCCCCAATTATCTTGTTCAGCGTCTGGCTGCTCGTCGATATGTGACCAAGGTGTTTCCTCCTCTCCAAAACTTCTATGGCCTTCTCATAACCCATCTTCGACGCATCGCGGGCCGAGTTTATCACCTTCATGGCGACGCGCATGCCTATTTCCGCTGCCTCCATCAAATCGCCGGAAGTTGCCACGGCAAGGCTTTCTATGGAGTCATAGCCGGACGAACGTAGCTTCTCGGCAATTGCCGGCCCCACTCCCTCAAGCTCTTCAAGTTCTACCATTCATATCACCTCAATTTTTTTCCTATATTTTTCACGCCTTGGTTAATCTCTCCGCACGCCTGTTCAAACGGCTTCTGAGGAGGGGGGTCACCGAAAGTAATATTTAAGGCATATAAACTGCTGGGTCGCTGGGCCTACAAAAATCAGAATAGGGTAATATTTTAGGGTTGAGAGGTGCTACTAATTTTGGGTCATCTATGGAAGAAGAAACGGGGACGCAAGAATCAGAAGCCATAGTCGGGGTGGAGAAATTCCTAAACTCCGTGATTTCGGTCACAACAAAGGACGGAAGGAAGTTCCGCGGCAAGCTAACGCATTACGACGAGCACATGAACATAATACTGGAGGATACGGAGGAACTATCAGAAAAGGGCCCAACTGCAAAACACAGGCTCGTTTTGTTGAAAGGAGGAAACATCTCAGCGATTTCCACCTAGATTGCCTTGACGACCTCCATCGCCTTGAAACCGTTCAAAACCTTTCTCCCGTCTTCTGTCAGCTTGTAGACGCCGTCCAACTCCGCCACAAGTCCCCTGGACATCAGCGAAGATACATGTGCCTTCAGCGGCCACCAGTCCTCTGAGCCGTAAAGTACCTTGAGTTCGCGAAGTTTCATGCTGCCCTTGCTCGCGACAAGAGTGAAGACCTTGCCAACACCTGCCTCGTCGGCTTTCAGCCAGTTTATGTCCTCAGCGACTCCCATGCCATCACCCTAAATTCGTTAGCGTAAATAAAAGTACTCGCCCTTCGTTCGCTGCTCCCTGTCCAAGGCGCTGTCAGGCTTGTTGGCCCTGGGCCTGCCGGTCTGTGGATCTCGCCTGAAGGTAACCCCCACGTTTTGCAGGAAAAGGTTCATGCCATCACGCATCTTCATGGGTCCATGCGTCCTGCCTTCCTTACTTGGCTTTCCCGTGAAGACAAGTAACCTGTCCGATATGTAGTCCACGCTGAGGACATCGTGGTCGACGACGAATGCCGCCGCCTCTCTCTTCTCTATTACTCTCCGTATACACTTGGCCATGATCAGGCGCTGCTCCACGTCGAGATAGGCGCTCGGCTCGTCGAGCAGGTAAAGGTCTGCTTGACGACCGA
The DNA here is from genome assembly GCA_043821745.1 of Methanobacteriota archaeon. Taxonomy (GTDB): domain Archaea; phylum Hadarchaeota; class Hadarchaeia; order Hadarchaeales; family Hadarchaeaceae; genus Hadarchaeum. The sequence continues at coordinate 20,908 of JBDRCL010000035.1, forward strand.
GGCACGCCGCTATTGACGCCCGTTGGAGTTCCCCGCCGCTCAAGTTCTTCAGGGGCCTGTCCATCAGGGGCTCGACATCGAGCGGCTGCAGAATCTCGGGGGGGAAGGACGGGTCGAAATCGCCCAGCTGTTTATGTAGCCAGCCGTCCACCGTACCGTCAAAATCTACCTTCAAGTACTGGGGCTTGTACGAAATCGTGAGTTTTGAATCAAGTTTTCCGACGGTCGGACCAATCTCCCCAGCTATGATGCGGACAAAAGTCGTCTTCCCGACAGCGTTCGGCCCGACTATTCCCACTACCTCCCCCGAATAAACGCTACCGGGGGAAACCTCCAGCCTGAAGCCTTTGAAAGACTTAACGAGCTTTGGATAGCTCAGCATCAACTTCACGCCGACCTCGGCCTTCGAGGGAGGCCTCACCTCGAACTTTATCGCCTCACGCCTGAACCTGATATTCTCTTCCGGGAGATATCCGCCGAGGAACACGTTTATCCCGACCCTGACACCGCGTGGGGAGGAAACAACTCCATATGCTCCCGGCTTGCCGTAGATGACGTGAACGTAGTCCGAGACATAATCCAGCATCGCAAGGTCGTGTTCCACAATTATAACTGCCTTTCCCGCGCGAGCCAGCGACCTGATCGCTATCGCTGCGTTCAGGCGCTGATAAACGTCAAGGTGAGAACTAGGTTCGTCGAAGTAGTAGATGTCGGCCTCGCGAACAGCTGCTGCTGCTATAGCCAAACGCTGTAGCTCTCCGCCGCTCAACAGTTTAATGTCCCTGTTCAGGAAATCCTCCAGCTCAAGCGAGCGAATCAGCTCCTTCGTCACGCCGCGCTCGTCGACCTTCTCAAGCAGTCCCAAGACTTTTCCCTTTACGGCCTTGGGCAAATCGTCCACAGATTGGGGTTTGTAGACTACCTTTACACTATTGATATTTTTGAAGTGAGCCTGCAGCTCAGATCCCTTGAAGAACTCGTTCAACCGTTTTTGAGTCACTTCCTCCATCCCAA
>JBDRCL010000036.1:0-5768 GCA_043821745.1 Methanobacteriota archaeon
GGTCCAGACGTCCCAACCCACTTCAGCCGCTTCTATCCTCTTCACAAGATGACAGACCGTGAATCAACTCCGATGAAGACACTGGAAATGGCCCTGAAGATAGCTAAGGAGGAAGGGTTGCGCTACGTCTACGTCGGGAACGTCCAGGGCCACGAGGGGGACAACACGCACTGTCCAAAGTGCGGAAGGCTTCTCATCAAAAGATTTGGGTTTGATATACTACAGTACGAGTTGAAGGACCACAAATGTCCGAAGTGCGGCACGGAAATCAAGGTCTTCGGCGATTACAGCCCGGCGAGGAGATAGTTCATCTCAGCTTCGCAGCCGCTTTGAGTTCCTTCATCCCTAGGGTCGCAAGCTCTTTCGCCCGCTCTTCACTAGCCGCCTCCGCGAAGCACCGGAATATCGGCTCAGTCCCCGATGGCCGGAGAAGTAGCCAGCCATCCTCGAAGTTGACTCTGATACCATCCTTGCGGTCAATCTTGTAATTCGAGAAACTTTTTGCGAGACGATTCAGGACCTTTTGTTTTAGCTCGTTCGGGCACTTTATCCTGAGCTTGACCTGTGAGTAAGTCGGGAGGGTGAGGTTTAGTTCGGAAGTTTTCATGCCCGTTTTGTCCAAAGCCTCGATGAACTGTACTGCTGTCATTATCCCGTCCCTGCAGAGCAACCAGTCGGGGAATATCACGCCACCGTTTTCCTCCCCGCCTATGTCGCCGCCACCCCTGCGGAATTCTCCCACCAGCTCCGGCTCTCCGACCCGAGTGCGCACGACCTCCCCCTGCATCTTCGAGGCCACGACGTCGAGCACAGAGCTCGTAGCCACGGTCGTCAAAATCCTCGGGCTCTTTCTCCCGCGGAGGTAGTGTAAAGCTACATGCGCGAAGACCCTGTCCCCGCTTAGGACCTCGCCACGCTCGTCTACGATGAGAGTCCGATCGGCATCGCCATCGTGGGCTATTCCCAGGTCGGCATTGCAACTCACGACGGTTTTGGCGAGCTCTCCAAGGTTCTCGGGCACTGGCTCCAGCTTGCGGCCGGGGAAGGTACCGTCAAGCTGGCTGTTCATGGAGACGACCTTGCAGCCGAGTTCTCCGAGCAGCTGTGGCGTGATCAAGTTGCCAACGGCGTTTGCGCAGTCCACCACCACCTTCAAACCACGCTCAAATTTGGAGACTCTCTTCAGAATCGCCTCGAGGTAAGGAGACACCGAGTCTGCCTCTTCAACATGCCCTATATCTCGCCAGTCCACCATCTTGCATCCTTTGGAGACTATGCGTTCGATTTCGGTCTCGCGGTCTCGCTGTAAACCCGCCCCTTCATTGTCCCAGAACTTGATTCCGTTGTACTCCGCGGGATTGTGCGATGCCGTGATCATGACGCCTGCGTCGCATGAGAAATGTCTAGTGGCAAACGAGAGCGCCGGCGTCGTGGTTAGGCCAAGCTTTAGGGCATTGCAGCCACCGGCATTAAGGCCAGCCACTAAAGCCTGCTCGAGCATCTCTCCAGAGGTCCTGTTGTCCCTGCCGACCGCGACCTTTCCCTTGCCGCGTAAATGCGTCGACAGCGCCAAGCCCAGTTCGAGCGCCAGTTTGGGTGTCAGTTCCTTGTTGGCGATGCCCCGGATGCCAAATGTGCCGAAGAGTTTGGCCATTATTATCAACTCCTAATCGCCGCACAAATATTAAATCGTGATGTGATAGTTATCTCGGGCCCGTGGCCTAGCTCGGATAAGGCGGCAAGTGGAAACACCCGTAAGCCTTCTATCCAAGCGAGGAAAGCTGCACATCGTGGGTTCAAATCCCACCGGGCCCGCCACTTTCATTAGTCCCGCTTTAGTCTATCATATTTTAATGGTCGGATAATATTGTAAGGGGTTTAGACGGCGAAAATAAGCATAATCGGCAGCGGCGTCGTTGGGACCATCGCCGGCAAGGGTTTCAGGGAGCTGGGCAACGAGGTGATATTCTATGACATTAACGAGAAGAGGGTCAAGGAACTCAGTAAATCCGGTTTTCGCTCGACCGCAGATTTGGAAGAAGCTGTCAATAACTCTGACATCTCTTTCGTGTGCGTCCCGACACCGACGAAGGACACGAAGATAGACTTGAGTCATGTCAAGGCTGCTGCTGAGGGCTTAGGTAAGAATTTGAAGGGCAAGGATAGTTATCATGTTGTTGTGGTCAAGAGCACGGTAGTGCCAACGACCACGGAAAAATTCGTAATCCCAATATTGGAGAAAAGCTCCGGCAAAAAGGTAGGCAAATCGATCGGGGTCTGTATGAATCCAGAGTTTTTGACTGAGATTCAGAAATCCTGGATTGACGATAAAAGATTCAAGAGGGACTTTTTTACCGAGGAGAGGATCGTCATCGGCGAGCTTGACAAGAAATCCGGCGATGTTGTAGGGAAATTGTACGAGCCCCTGAAGCTCCCTATTTTTCGCGTCAACCTAAGAACTGCCGAGATGATAAAATACGCGAGCAATTGCGCTTTGGCCAGCCGGATTTCCTACTGGAATGAGATATTTTACATCGGCCAAAAGATCAAGGTGGACTCCGAATTGGTGGCGAAGATAGCAGCGCTGGACAGCCGGATAGGAAAATACGGCACGATTCACGGCAAGGCGTTTGGAGGATCCTGTTTTCCAAAAGATCTTGCTGCCCTGATTCATTTCTCCAGGGAAGTCGGTCACGAGCCAAAGCTCATGAAGGCGGTCGAAGAGATAAACAAGAGAATTTGGAAAGAGAGAGGGGTTAGGGAATAGGTGATTGAATGAAGGTCGTAATCCCTGCTGCTGGCATGGGAACAAGGCTTCTTCCCACGACCAAGGAGCAGCCGAAGGAGATGTTGCCGCTTTTTGCCAAGGCGCACGGCGGCCAGCCCTGTCTGAAGCCCCTGCTACAGCTAGTCTTCGAGCAGCTATACGGCGCGGGGTTCCGTGAGTTCTACTTCATAATCGGGAGGGAGAAGCGGGCCATCGAGGACCACTTCACCCCCGAGGAAGATTATGTGGAGATGCTTGAGAGGAAAAAGAAAAACGAACCGGCCGACGAGCTTCGGGAGTTCTACAAGAAGATAGAGAATTCCAAGATTGTGTGGATCAACCAGCCAGAGCCGAGAGGGTTTGGTGATGCCGTGCTGAGAGCATCACATTTCGTCGGTGATGAGCCCGTGTTCGTCCACGCGGGTGACACTTTTGTGATATCTGAGCGCGATCGACACCTACGCGATTTGATTAAAATCCACAAAGAACTCAATGCGGAGATGACCTGTCTGCTGCGCGAGGTCAAAGACCCAAGGCAGTTTGGCGTTGCCGAGGTCGAAAAGATTAAGGGCAGCGTCTGCAGGCTCAAAAAAGTCGTCGAAAAGCCCGAGAAACCCAAGACCAATCTCGCCATAATGCCGATCTACATATTCAATCCCGTCATTTTCAAGACCCTGAAGGAGATTTCTCCTGGAAAGGGCAACGAGATTCAGCTGACGGACGGCATGCAGAGAATCATAGATATGGGGTTGGGCTCTTACGCGTTGAAGATGGGCCCTAGAGATATTTGGTTGGACATCGGAACAATAGAAACATATTGGAACGCCTTGGAGATATCTTACAGCCGCTTTGTTAGGTGATGGTATGGGGAAAAAGACAGCCTTGGTGACCGGCGGTGCTGGTTTCATTGGTTCATGGTTGTGTGAAAGACTTGTTCATGATGGACTAAACGTCGTGTGCGTGGACAACATGGGCTCAGGGAGCAGGCGAAATGTGAGCCACCTTTCCAAGAATAAGAATTTTAAGTTTATAGAGCAGGACGTAACGAAACAGATGAAGATTCAGGGCAAGGTTGATTACATTTTTAACATGGCGTCTCGGGCTTCCCCTGTAGATTTCGACGAGTACGGGATTGAGATTCTGATGACTAACTCTCTTGGAACTCGGAACGTGTTGGAGCTGGCCAGGGAAAAGAAGGCCAGGTTTTTGTTAGCATCTTCTTCCGAAGTATATGGCGACCCCCTTGAGCACCCGCAGAGGGAAACTTACAGGGGCAACGTCAGCACTACTGGACCAAGATCACCATATGACGAGTCAAAAAGGTTTGCCGAGTCGCTTGCGTACGCTTATCGCAGGAATTTTGGGTTGGACATAAGAATCGCACGCATCTTCAACACCTACGGCCCCCGTATGAGGAAGGACGACGGCCGGGTTGTCCCAAATTTTATCACTCAAGCGTTGGATGGGCGGCCAATCACCGTTTACGGTGACGGTTCCCAGACCAGGTCGTTCTGCTACGTCGGGGACTTGACAGATGGGTTGATGCGCTTGATGATCAAGGATGGGTTGAGCGGTGAGATAGCCAATCTGGGCAACCCAAGCGAGATAACAGTCTTGAAAGTGGCGGAGCTAATTAAGGAGCTGATAAGTTCCAAATCGAAGATAGTGTTCAAACCACTCCCCAAGGACGACCCAGTGCGCAGGAGGCCGGATGTGTCAAAGGTCAAAAAACTTTTGGGTTGGTCGCCAAAGGTACCGCTCGAAAAAGGGCTTCTAGAGACTATAAAATATTTCAAATAAAGCAAGACAATTTTAGTGTTTGCGCCCCTTGAAGATTACGGCCAAGCCGTTGTTGTTAAAATATTTGTAGATTCGCAGGCTAGGCTTGTCGTTTAGATAAGTGTTTACTGCCCGCATAACTCCCGGCCATGTTGTTGTATCATGCAGAGTTATCAGCCCCCCCCGCTTGACGTACGGTTCGTACTTCTTCAGCTCTCTAATCACCTGCCCGTAGGTGTGGATGGTGTCAACGAAAAGATGGTTGATTGGACGGTTCCATTTTACCTCTAAGCTGCTCCCTTGGATGAATGTCCAATATTTTTTGAGACCGTTGGCATTGATCGTTGCATGGGCCTCCAAGCTGGGATCAATGTCAATGCTGTAAACCCTCCCACCTATTTGTTTGGCCGCGTCGAGAAAAGCCACGGTGGACTCACCAGTACCTGTGCCGAGTTCGAGTACGGTTTTGAGCCCAAGCTCGATCGTGAGCATGTTTAGTGTGGCAAGATGCTCGTGGATGTCCGTCCTCTTCACCATGTGAGCTTCTAGGGCGCCCTTCGGTTTGACGTAATGCTCCATTTTTTCGGCCTGATCAAGTTGGTACTCCTTTTGTCCGTGAAGAATGTAATACAATGCCCTCTTGGGATGTCGTAAGCCCGTCTTTAATTTAGAACTCTTTGGCATTTACAGCACCGTAAATTCAAGATTATTTTTAAGCGTCGGGATAAATACTCTTGCCCTGACCGACGCGAATTTGTGGCCAATGTCCTCGAAAAGGGCGTGTAATTTTTTAGTAATATGGGCGTGAGGAAATCAAGGGTGGGCTAAATGAACCAAGAAACGATTGGTTATCTGATAAACTGGGGTCAAAAAATGTCAGCCGAAGTCGAACAACCTGAAGTGCAGGGTCTCAAATTGAACTTGGGATCTGGCAGAAGAGTCATACCTGGCTGGATTAATATAGACATACATCCCCTGATTCCTCTTTCAAAGATTCCAGGCGCGACTTGGCTTCTTTTCAAGCTCGGCATGATAAAAGAATCCGCGTACAAGATGAAGTGGCCCAGTAACACCCTGTGGCACGATATCAGAAAGGGGCTGCCTTTCGATGACAACACGGCGGATTTCATATATGCATCGCATTTTTTCGAGCACGTCAAAGAGGATGAAGCCGAAAAAATATCATTGGAGTGCTACCGCGTTCTAAAACCAGGCGGGCTGT
>JBDRCL010000037.1:0-2601 GCA_043821745.1 Methanobacteriota archaeon
CTACAGACTGGGCATGTAACTTCAAATCCAAGGGTTTTCCTCGGAATTCTTGACCTTTGCCGAACCGACCGCTGAATCAAACCATGTTCGCGGGAATTGAACGTCCAAGCACGGCATGGCGACAAGAACACCGAGACTTCAACGCGGGAAAACGGTGCTCTTTTTTGTTGGTTCGAGATGCTCTCAGCTGGTTCGGCGGGGCGGGTCATCGTGATCGCGCGCTTTCAGCGCGCGCTGAGCGCAATCAGGTCGGCGAGCCTGTTCCTGCCGAGCCCCGGCCAGACCCGAGCTCGGTGCGCCGGTGTCTCCTTTGTTCCGTGGCGGACGAAATTGTAGACCACCGTGCACAGCCTCAGGAACGCGCGCGCCGACTGGAAGCTCTTGAAACCGCGCATCACCTTGTACCGCTGCTTGACGTCCTGGTTTCGCCTCTCGACAGGGTTGTTGTTGAAGCGCAGACCGAACCGCTTGCATGCTATGGGGACGCCGTGGACCAGGCGGGCTATCCGGTAGAGGTGGCGGTTGAAGGCCCGCTTGATCGCCCCCAGCTTGTCGCTCACGAAAATCACGAGCCCTCGCTGCTTCGGGGGCTTGTGGCCCTCCCGCTCAAAAAGGGCGCGTATCTGCCTTCCCATGCGCCTCTTCAGCCGCTTGAAGAAGCCCTCGTAAGCTTTCGTGTTCCTGTGTCGGTCCAGGGTACCCTCGAAGCAGTACTTGGTTTTGGAGTCAACGGCGTGTAGCACGTAACATCGCTTGCCCCCGACCTTGACTACCAGCTCATCCACATGTATCCTCCCCTTCACCTCGGGTTCGAGCTTACGCTCGAATTTGCTCAGCATCTTCGAATAACACTTCACCCAATCCAAGATCGTTGAGTCCGCAGGCTTGAACCCAAAGTGCTGCCAAAGGAAATCCCTAACTTTTGCCAGCGATAGCCCTTCGGCGTAAAGGTGTAACGCCGCGCAAATGATGTGCTTGGGGTAGTGCTTATGCTGGAATCCATCTCGCTCGACGAAGTATCGGTTGCACTCCTTGCACCGATAACCCTGTTTCACCGTCAACTTGTTTCGTATCTTCCCCGCCTTCTTCACTCGCTCCGAACCGCAGTTTGGGCACTTCATCTATGGTCGTTTCCCTCACCCTACTCCCGGCCAGCCCCCATAGTGATTTATCGTAGGAGGTCAAAAAATCCGAGGAAAACCCATATTTCATCGTGTTTATATAGGGTTCTTTTTACATTGGTGGTAGGGAAAAAATGAACATGAACACGCCTCAAACTACCTGGGGGACGTCTAAAGTGGCGAAGTATAAACCGTACCGTCCCCGTGCAAAGATCGCCGAATATCTAGCCAAGGCCCTAGATTTCGTGCGAAGCGTCCCCTACGACACGTCGACCCGTTGGACCTTTTACCAAATGGTTCAATTTGCAGGGCTGACGAAGCCGGACTACGGTAAGTTCAAATCGTGGACATCCAGGGCCAGGAAAAGTTTTCACGAGGGATGGCGACCCGACACGCTAGTTGATGATACCCGCATCATCGAACGACACGGGATGGGATATGACGATGCCAAGCAATGGCTGGAGCATTTGAAGGAAGACGGGCCATACCTCGACAAGATAAACGACCAGCCGAATGTCGTGCTGGCGTGGTTCGAGGCCAAGGCCATGGTCGGGCAATTCCGGTACTACACAAAGCTTTATCACGTGCCCTTGGTCCCGTTCGGCGGAGATCCGTCGATCCATTTCAAATGGCGCATTGCCAAACTTATCGAGGCCTTGGCTCGCTATTATCCAAACAAACCCATAGTCGTCAAGTATTTCGGAGATCTCGACCACAAGGGCCTGACGATTCCCGAATGTGCGCTCAAGGACATTGAGGCTTGGTGCGAGGCGGACTTTGATTTTGAGCGCGTCGGCTTGAAAATAGAACACGTCGAGCGGTGGAATTTGCCGGACAACCCCGAGAAGCCGGGCCAGTACCAATGGGAGGCCTTGCCCGACGAAGCCGCCAAGGAGTTGATTGTCGGGGCATTGGGTCCGCTCATGGACTTAAGCGCAATCAAGCGGGTGCAAGACCGCGAAGCCAAGATCCACGAACGTTGGCGTGAGGCGTTGGACCGTTTAGAGCTAGAGGGAGCCATACAGGAGGAGGCCGAAAAATGACCAGCCCGAAAATCAGCCCGCTGGTTTACGTCCGCTACCTCGACCACGTGCTTTTCAAGGACGTGGACCCAGCGGCTTTCTCCGAGCCGTTCACCCGCGAAACGATAGGCTGGCTGGCGGAGGAGAACGACCAGGCTATACAATTGATTTGGGAGAGGCAGTTGGGCGAGGGCCCGACGCGACAGAGGGCCACCGGGCTGGTGATACTGAAGTCGGACATCTTGGGCATAAAATATATAGGCAAGGGGGATATAAGTCAGCATAATGCATACACCACAGAAAAAGAAGAAAAGCGCCATGTTGCGCATATCTCCCGAAACCCGGCAACGCCTGAGGGAGTTCGGCAAGAAGTCGGAGACCTACGACATGGCGATAAACCGGGCCCTGGACGAGGTGGAGAAGCGTGAGCGGAAGAAGTGAGTCCATCTTGCCGCAGG
>JBDRCL010000038.1:0-4922 GCA_043821745.1 Methanobacteriota archaeon
GTGATGGGGGGTGAGTGGCATAACAACAAAGTACGGGTTCAACGAGCGCTGGCGCGACAGGGACCGAGCGTACAGGGAACTCCCAGATGCTTTACTCGAACGATTATTCGCCCTCATTAGCACCCTATCCGACCGCCTTTACCCTAGGAAGAAGGGCCCAGGTCAACCCCCAAAGGTCGGCATGAAAGAGGCCGCCTTCCTCGCCGTAATCAAAGAGCATCACCGCGAGATGCCATATAGAGAGCTGGCTTCAAGCCGCTACGTGAGGTGGCTCGGCATAGCTGGGGTGCACTATACCACGATTCAGAAAGCGATAGGTAGATTGCCCCAGCGGTTGCTCGACGAAGCGATCGGCACGCTTGCAGAGCTCGTGAGCTCCGAGGAGATGGATGCCGTCGTCGACGCCACCTGCTTTCGGCCTCAGGAAATATGAAGTCAGGATCGTTCGTTTGGAGAAAATCCAGGTGAAGCAGACGGCGAAACTGAGCCTGCTCTGGGACGCCGAAAAACGCGTTTTCCACGCGGTTGAGAGCCTCCCGGGCGAAGCCCACGAGATGAACACCCTGCTCCCGATGGTGGACTCGGTTCGGGTGAAAATTCGGAAGCTGTTCGCGGATCGGGGATTTTCTTCGCGGGACAACGTGCAGGGCCTCGCGGATCGGGAGGTGGATCCGGTGATAAGGCCCCAGGAGAGCGCGACGCCTAGAAAGGGCCTGAAGTACCCGGCGTGGAGAGAACACATCACCGAGTTTAAGGAGCTCGGATACGAGAAATGGAGGGATGAAACCGGATACGGGAAGAGATTTCCGGAAGAGCACACCATAGGTGCGCTAATCAACAGGTTTGGTGATGAAATCAGAGCGAGATCGGATCGACTGGCGTCGAGACTTCTGCGTGCGAGAGTCGTGCTGCACAACTTCTTCGCGGTCCTCGTTAACGGCTGCTCCATAAGCCTTGCTTGAACTTGGAGTTGTAGAATCCTGCCGTTCGAGACGCCGGACAGAAAAGCGCCCGATGAGGGCGCTCAGGAACGGCTGGTCATGAAAAAGTGCTCCCAAAACTCAAAATTTTGGGATACTTCTACAAATTCGGGTTAAGTGAAAACGAATAAAGATGTCCACATATTCTCACCCGTGGAAACGAACTACAGCCCTAAAGATTTAAGTGTATCAATTGATATAACCAACACGGGAACGGAAATGGAGCGAACTAAATACATTATGAGATACCCGCGGTTGGACACCGTGCTCATGGTGGAGAGCTTCATCCAGAAACACGACGGAGAGTTCAAAAAAAAACAACTGTGGGGGAAGCTGCCGAGGAAGATGATGTACCAGACCTTCTGCGTCGTGATAGATTACCTCCTCTACTCGGGTAAGATATCCGTGGACGACGATGGAAAAATCGGCTGGATCTTCTATCCTGAGAAGGTGAAGCAGGACATGAAACTCAAACATCTTTTCTGGAAAAGGCCGCGGCGGACCGTGTCCTAGATGCGATTGCGTTCAAGGGTAAAGTTCGTCGACGAAAGGATAATGCGGGCATATTACTCCCTCGAGAGAAGCGATGAGGCTGAGCGTGGACTCTTCAAACGCCTTACAAGGGCTTTCAGCGATATAGAGGAAAATGCCTTTTGCGGGATTCAAATCCGGAAGAGGTTGATTCCAAAAATGTATTTAAAAAAATATGGTGTGGATAACCTCTGGAAATACGATCTACCGAAAAGCTGGAGGCTGTTATATTCCATCAGGCGCGACGAAATCATCGTTGTCTCCATAATCCTGGAGTGGCTTCCACACAAGGAGTATGGGCAGAGATTCGGGTATTAGGGAAGATGCTCGCCGAATATCTGGCCTATGCAAGTTCAAAGTATTACGAGAACGAAGAAGATACAATACTTACAGCTGAATTAAAACTGGTTAACATATGCCTAACAATTTCTTGATTACCGGACCGCCTGGGTGTGGGAAGACATCGATTCTCGAACAAACCATCTCGATCTTGCGTGGACTTGGTTTTAGAGCCGGCGGAATCTACTGCCCGGAAATCAGGGAGAGTGGCATCAGGGTCGGGTTTAAGATGATGGATATAATCACCGGCGAAGGGCGCATCTTGGCCCACGTGAACCAGGGGGACGGCCCTCAAGTCAGCAAGTACCGCGTCAACGTCAAAAACGTTGACGAACTCGCAGAGTCGGCGATAGGGCGCGCATTACGGGAAGCAGATTTTGCGGCAATCGACGAGATCGCGCCGATGGAGGCTTACAGCGACGGGTTCAGGCGCGCGGTCTGCACGGCTCTGGACTCGCCGAAACCATTGCTGGCGGTAATACATCAGAGGACAACGACCGGCTTTATAGGTGAGATCAAATCCCGTGGAGATGTCAAAATTTTTGAAGTGTTACCCCACACAAGAACACAGCTGCCAAGCATTCTCGCAGAAGCCGTTCACGAAATATTGGCAGAGGGCACTCTATTTTGAGAAATACTTAAATACTTTGAGAATTGTTAAACCATTTTGAGGAGTAATTATGGCCGTAAAAATAGAGACCAAGGTATCGAGCGGGTTTCAAACGGTGCTGCCTGCGGAAATCCGCAAAAAATTCGATGTCGGTCCAGGTGACGGAGTAGTGTGGACTGTGATTGGTGATGAAATATTCGTAAGAGTCCGGAAAAAGGGCGGAGCAGACCCGTTGTCAAAGCTCATCGGAGCATTCCCAACTAAAACAAGGGCCGACGCAACAGCAGACATAGATGCATCCGTTTACGGGGAAAGATGATGTACCTCGTAGATTCTGGGGTGTGGATCGGGGCCGCCAACCCAAAGGATATCCACCATCGAGAAGCTACGTCGGTGTTAAAATCGATACTTAAAGGGGAGCTGGGGAAAGCCCTCATCACCGACCTAATCTTCAGCGAAGTGGTCACTTACATCAGGAGAAAGGTTGGCCGAAAACAGTCCGTGGAAGCTGCGAGAATGTTGATTGATTCGGGGCATGTTGAAATAACTCACATCGATGTAAAAATTTTCAACGCCGCGTATCACATGTTCGAAAGATACTCGGAACTAAGCTTTGCCGATGCGGCCAGCGTGGCCATAATGAAGGATCGTGGCATCCAACAGATATTTTCCTTCGATAAAGGTTTTGACGGTGTTCGAGACATCACCAGGTTAGAAACCATTTGACTATGGCGAATAAACTGAAATCATTTCAGAACCGGGTGCCAGAAGAAACAGTTGGGCCTTATTTTACTTCGGCTTCATCAAAGCCCTGGCCACCTCGCCCAGCGCCCGGGTCGGCGCGGGCGACAGTTCACGCTCAAGCTCGTCCACGAACCTGCTGGCCGGCGCCCCGAGCTGCCACAGATCCACATACAATTGTACCACCGGGGCCACTCCGTCGCTGCTCAGGCGCTTGAGGTGTTCATCCGGCTTCAGCACGAACAAGTTCCGCTTCTCCCTCTGCGTCGGCTTAAAGGCGCGCTGGACCTCGTCAGCGTCGGCATAGACGAAGACCTGACCGTAATCCGCAGGAACGTGACTTAGTTTGGCGCGGAAGCCTGAATAAGCCGTGAGGATTGAACCACGCGGCAGTCTTGTCTCCAGCTCCTCCAGCGAGGTCGGGACAAAGGTCGTGTAGGTAACGTCTTTTAGCAGTTCCCGCGTCACCGCCCAGCTGAGCAGGGCCCGTTTAGGGTTGATGAGGCGAAACCCCAGCGGCTTGCGCTCGATGGCTCCAAAGCAATCTAGCTTGTGGATGAGGGGGTTTATCGTGCCCAGGGATATCTCGCACGTCTCCGACAGCCCTTTCTGGTTGAAGAACCGCTCGCCCCTGCTGTAGAAGCGGTTAAGTATCTCACGGAAAACGCGGTCGATTTTTCTCAGGCGAGCACCAAGAATGATTTGCGGGCCGATTAAATAGAGGTTTCGGACATTTGCGAAAGTCTCAGGCGTTCGCTTTGGTATATTAACTTAACAGAGCGCTGTTTTCTTGCTTTTTTGTATTTTGGCGCATGAAAAGTTTGTTGGTATTCCAGTATAACAAAAAGCTTAAATATCGTCTTTTGGTATATTAGTATGATAACATGAAAATCGAGGACCATTTGCAAAAATTGAGGGGCATGGAGAGGACGCTTGACAAACTAGACGATGAAACCGATTACGAGGCCATCATCGAGCTCAGCATGTTGATTTCTGCCCACTACACGAACGCCGCGTTGCATAAACTCAGGATAACCCCCGCTGACCGAGACATCAAACACAACAAGCTAGCTGGCGAGATCGGGCGGCGCCGCGTCGTGGAACTTTTTGAGACTCGTGCGGCCATTGATGCGCTGGAGCAACTCAGGCCAAGACACGTTTATGGCAGAGGCAGCAACGGGAAAGTAGCCAAGCGAGCATTAGAGCTGATCAAAAAGGTGCGGGAAGCATGCACGCAAGTGCTCGGCTGAAGGAGCTATTCGAATTTGGCGATAAGGTGGACAAATTACAGGGCGTGCTGACTGCGGTGCTATTCGGGAGCGCTGCCAGGGGCGAGGCCACAATCGATAGTGACATCGACATCGCCGTGGTTTACGCGAAGAAGGATGAGGCGCTCATGAAGCGCGTTGAGGAGTTTGCGCCACCGCGCGCCCATATCGTGCACGTCACCGCGCGGGAGCTCGAAAAAAACGTGTCCTTGGCGGGTGCGCTGAGCGGGGAGGGCCTTCTTTTAGCTGGCAGGCCCGTGGTGCTACAGGCCCAAAAACTAAAACTCAGGCCAATGATGATAATTACCTACGAAACCGGGGAACTCGACGTGAATACCCGAAATAAACTGAGCCATGCGCTTTATGGGAGGACATCGGTGATCAAGCGTGGGGAAAAGCGCTACGTTCGCAGATACGAGGGGCTCGCTACACGGCCAGGTATAATGAAAATTG
>JBDRCL010000039.1:0-4190 GCA_043821745.1 Methanobacteriota archaeon
GATCTGGTGGGGGCTCCAGCGCATGCCCATTGCCTATTTCGAGCGGGCGCTCGAACTCCTGTACAAGCTGATTGACGAGCTCTTCAAGTGCGATGTATTTGTGGTGGACTCGACCGGCGTCGAGACGGACCGCTATCAAGAGCGCCGGAGGGCGCTCAAAACCGGCCCGGAACGCGAATTCGTCAATATGTACCCCTAATTGGGTGTAAACCCTTAAATAGACCCCGCCGAATGTAAACCGGGGGACGGATGCCGAAGAAAGAATCAAAGTACTCTGCTTTAGCGAAGGACCCCCTCGTGGCGCGCTGGCTCGCAAACATAGGCCGGGGGAGCCTCGCGGGGGCGGAAGTGGCAGTCAGGGGGCTCGGCAGGTCGCTCGAGCTGCTTGGTCTCACGCCAAAGGAACTGTTGGCCATGGCCAAGAGGAGGCGGGCGAAGCTGGAGGACTCGCTGGAGGACATGGTCGCCGCCCTCGAGGCGGAGCGGAAGGCGCCGGGCTACATCATCGGGCTGCTGAAGGTGGTGCGGTCCCTGCTCAGGTACCACGGCGTGATTTTGCCGCGGAGGATCAAGGTAACAAATTCGACCGCCACGCCCACGATCGAGAACGAACAGATCCCGACGCAGGAGGAGCTCGCCAGGGTGCTGCGCCGCGCGAAGCCCCGCTCGAAGACAGCGGTCTCGTTCATGGCGTTCGCGGACCTGCGCCCGGAGGTGCTCGGGAACTTTAACGGTTCGGACGGGCTGGTGATCGGGGACCTGCCGGAACTGAAGGTCGAGGGGGGCAAAGTCGCGTTCGAGAAGGCCCCGACGATGGTGATGGTCAGGTCCCCGTTGAGCAAGGCCAGGCACAAGTACTTTACTTTTCTGCCCGTCGAGGGCTGCACGTACCTGAAAGAGTACTTGGAGGAGCGGCTGCGCGCGGGCGAGGTGCTCGGCCTGGATTCGCCGGTGATCGCGCATTTGAAACCGGCGACGAAGCGGTTTATGGCAACCCGCAAAATAACGGACGAAATAAGGGTGCACATGAGGGCCGCAGGGGTGCGGAAGAGGCCGTACGTGCTGAGGGCGTACGCGGAGACCCAACTGATAATCGCGGAGTCGAAGGGGAAGATATCGCACCCGTACCTCCAGTTCGTGGCCGGACACAAGGGGGACATAGAAGCCCGCTACTCGACGAACAAGGGGAGGCTGCCGCCCGACATGATCGAGGGCATCCGCGAGGCGTACCGGCTCTGCGAGCCGTTCCTGGGCACGATAGCCCAGCCGCCGGGGCGCGAGAGCGTGGTGCAAGAGGCGAAGATGGAGGCGATGAGGACTATAGCCAAGAATCTCTTCGGGATGGATCTCGCGGAGGCGAAGTCCACCCGCGAGCTGGCGGAGAAGAAGGAGCTCACGGAGACGGAAGAGATCAGGCTATACGAGGAGGAGATCGAGAGGGAGAAACACAAGCGCGAAGACCAGCTCGTAAATCTCCTGTTCGACGACCCAGAATTCGTGGAGACCGTGCGGCGGAAGCTACAGGGCCTGGCAAAGACCGGGAAAGCATAAGAAAGCCCTCCAGCGGCCCTTCCAAGGTTTTCCTCGGAATTCGTGACGTATTATAGACTAAAATAGACGAAAATATCATCTCCAAACAAGGGACAGTCGGAAAGTTGGCATTTTCGCACCGCCTTCTTGCAGAAGCCGGATTTCTGAAACTCGCACGCTTTTCGGAGTTCAGCAAACGACACTCGCACGAGATCGATTGGCCCGCTGGCGGGGATCAAAAGAGTCTGAGTTGGGCAATAGACGAATTTTGGGCGCCTTTTGTCTAAAAGGTCAACAATTCAGAGGAACACCCCCTTCCGAGGGGGCGAAAGTCGCCGAATTCTTTCGGTGCCACTTGAGCGGCTTTTCAGCTGCTTATAAATTACTTTCGGTCACCCCCCTGAGAGGAAGGATAAACGGCCGGCGAATTATTAAAATGGGGAAGACTGGGCCATTTTTCCCTTGCAGTCAAAGGTTGAAAAAGGAGGTTGGACTTGGTGTAAGAGTGGACAAATCTGTAGATGAGCGTAGATGAGCGTCTCATCTACCAAAAATTCCACCCCCCCTCTCCAGAGATGAGGTGTTTCTTTGGCTGGACAAGACGCCCAATTAATTAATCAGCTTAATAAAAAAAGGCTTGTGCTTTTCCTATACAGGGGCAGGAAGAGCAACTGTCGCAGGAAGATATACCGCAAGCTTCATGGTTGGACGGACATAAGAATAAAAAAGACCGAATTCGGCGAGACGTTTGAAGGGAAATACAGCTACAAAGGTGTTTCCCACTACGACGTTATCCCCGGCGCATTTTTTGTGAGTAAAATAGACGCACAAGCAATAATCGATTTTTTTATGAAAAATAGCATTCCTTTTCTCGCCATCGAACCGAAACTTGCTGGATTTTCAGGTGTGTCACTGCTTTAAAAGCGTTATCCGTCCCCAGTGGGGACGGAAAATTTGCTTAAAAATCATTCTGCAAGGGGCTCACGGGAACAACGTGGATGAACATACTGAGCGTGGCAAGATCGTGCTCTTTTTCAAGGAGCATGAAGAAGTCCCGGCCTGGGTAGCCAAGCTCCGCACTATGGCAAGGGAAGCTCTCGAAGAGATGCCTCCAGCTGAACCAACCGTACCAGCTGGTGCAGGGGAGGGAATAGCGCATGAGTGAAAAAATTCTCGCAAAAATACTCAAGGACTGCGTGCATGGTAAGGTGGGCGAGTCCGTTGAGCTTGATGAGACTGATGTTAAAATTTTAGAAAAAGCCGATATCCTTTCCAGGGTCGTTAAAGGCGTGCCCAGTGCTCCAAGTCCCAAACCACAGGAGCCCGTTCGGCAATCCTCTTCTAGTGAGGTTAAAAACAATCCCAGTGCGGTCGTCCAGCCGAAAGCAAATCCAAGAGGCGAATCCGGACAGGAAAAAGAAAAGGAAGTTTTTGTGAATCCTCGGCTGGCCGCCTGGCTCCAGTACCGCGGCTTCAGACAGCTTGGAGACAAGCCAACTTACACGAAACACGACAAGATCGGTGAGCGGATCGTTCGGCTCTGTGTCGATTTCAAAAACAACCCGTGGGGCTCTCGCCTGACATACGCGCTGGACGAGGGGACGGGCGAGTGGAAGGACAGCAGCGAGCTCAGGGACGCGGAGGAGCTCCTGGCGTACAAGCGCTTCCGCGACGAGCTGAAGAAAGGCAACGAGACGAAACTCGTGGTCAAGCCGGTTGCGTCCACCAAGGCCACGGAAGTCGCGCCGGGCATCATCGTGGCGGAGAAAGACCAACAAATCATGGTCGTGGTCGAAGAGCGGGACGAGAAGCAGATCATGACGGAAATGCTCGGAGAAGTGCTGAAAGAGTATGTGTACCAGATCTCCGGCCAAAAGCCCCGGCTATCTTATGCCGGAGTGAAGGAGGCTGCAAGACGTAGGGGGAACATCCACGTCACGAAAATCGAGATCGAAGAAACGAAGGACGGCAGCGCTATCATCGCAAAGTCGGAGGTCTACGACCTTCAGAACAACTTCAAAATTTGGGGCGTCGCGATCCAGAAAAAGAGGATGCGGCTGAGGGATGGCTGTGAGGTGGAAGATGATTTTTTCATAACGAAGGCCGTGTCGAAGGCAATTAGGAATGGCCTCCGCGCGTGCATCCCGGAGAAGCTTGTCGCGGAATTGATCTCGCGCTGGCTCGAAGCGCGCACATCTGTTGAAGGGAGGAGAGATTGATGCACTACATAGTTGTTTGCCCAGAGTGCGGCAGGATTGTCAACTACCACGTCGATAAGCGCGACTTTTTCGTGAGGCTCGGCAACGACTGCGGTCACATGTCCCCGAACACGGCGCACAGGATGCTCACCCAGAAACGCAAGGTGAATATTCCTCCGCCTTGTCAGTCATCGAAAGACGGAAAAAAGGGCGGATGGCGTCAGCTTGCGCCGCTGGTCCTTCCCGGGAAAGTGATCCAACGCTGGGTGCGCAGGGGAAAATATGGCACCACGATGGCCACGGAGGAGTTCGATGTCTGAGGTTGCCGAAGTTCCGCTTGCGAAGATCACCGGCTTTCTGTTCGAGTTCAGGCAGGAGGACGAGCCAGACCCTGAGTTCGTCGCCAGCGTCGAGAAGCACGGGGTGAAGGTCCCAATCCTGATCCGCCACTACGACGGTGCT
>JBDRCL010000040.1:0-2668 GCA_043821745.1 Methanobacteriota archaeon
GTCGGCGTTTGACAGCAGGGGGCTTTTCGCCATCGGAAAGCGCCAAAAATAAAGCACGGCGCCAGCCGCGCTGGGTATCCTCTGGCAGACCGGCCTCAGCCACCGTCATAGAAAAGAGCCACCAGCGCTCTTCCGGTCGAAGCGCCGCCCATTTGCTGCAGATAATTAAAATCTGTTCCGGATTGGCTGTTTCTACCGCCCAAGCTAAAACGCAAAGCTCCTTACCAAGTAAACGATCCACCAGATTAGTCCCGGTGTGCCAGCGCCCGGTGTGTATTTTTGCTACCTTGAGGCGAACGTTGAACTCTCGACGAGCTGTGTCAGCGATCGCAGACCACACCGTGCGCGCAAGCGTAACTCTTTCTTCATCGCGTGGAATGCCGCCCTCTTGCCCGCGATAACCGTAATCCTCGACAATCGTGACCGACCCATTTCGCGAGACGGGGATATCGACACGGAAGAGTTGGACCCCAAACCTATCAGGAGCCCCAAAATCAATAGTATTAGGCTGCTCCGTCACTGCTCGACATCCCCTTGCTGTAATTCAAAATCGAGCTTGCCTGAAAAGTCTTTAAGATCGTGGCCTGAGGCGAAGTAGGCTTTGCGGAATGTCATGGCGACTGGCTCATCAGTTGTGAACTTCTCTAGCACCTTGACGAGTAGCGCTTCGATAAAGGCAGCATCCACGACGATTTCTCCAACGTTGAAAGCTATAATACGGTTTCCCTGGCCAACCGTGAGGGAGATTCCTTCGAAGGTGGCGGACATATTGGAAGCTTGTTTTAGTCCCTCGAATGTTTTGCTACGCGAGTCAAGCTTACGGCCGGTACGTGAAACCAGACAAGCAGGCTTCACGTCATCAATCTGGATGCCTTTTTTCCCTTTGGTAGGGAATCGGAACTCTTTTTTGTCTTCGATTCCATCGGCTTCCGCGAAAGCGCGAAGTATAACCTCGCCATCGTTGATAGCGATAGTCCCCTCGTAGGGCGTGCCATCGCGAGGCTCGCTGCCATCGAGTGTATACCTTATCGCTCCCCTAGGCGCGACGAACAGTTCCACACTCCGTTTGCCGTCATGCTCCGAGAGTTGGTTGCGCAGGATAAGCTTGTTGCTCCAGGTCACTGGATCTCCTGTTTCATACTGTCCTGAAATATCACAGACTAAAAAGTTTACACGCAGAGCAGCGGTCGTGAAAGGATTCTCCTTCAATTGAGCGTTCGTCTCAGTAACCGGTGCGTCCTCGGCATAGTGGATGCGAGGTGATGGTCCAGCGTTAAGCGGATTTACCCGGAGACGTACCTTCCCCTCATCCCCCAATTCCGGCTCAGCAATCACCTGGGCTGATGTGCGTTTTTTCTTCGGATTTTTGGTTACGTATCCGTTGCCGAGATCCTCCCAAAGCCCACGGTTACAGGCAATTGATTTGAGTGTGTCTAACCCCCTGGGTGGTAACCATGGCATACCTGCTTGCTCGGTGTAGAGATCCACAGCGTCCGACCATCGTACTTCATCTTGATTGCCAGGCCACAAAAGATCCTGCGCCTTATCTCGTATGGCGTCAAACTCCTTCTCAATGTCTAGGTAGAGTTTCAGCGGATTAGAGGTCAGCGTTTTCTCGATCTGCTCTTCGCCGTTGAATGGCTTGGTCGCATCCCGGGTCATGTCTAGAGCCTTCGATACGAGCTGAGGATCCAGTCCCGCTCGCTGTATGGGGAATAGCACCTTGTCGAAAAGGCTTAGAATAGTGGAGTTAAAGTCCTGCTCGTAAGTTTCTTGCTTCTGCTCTAAGTCTTCCCGCTGTGGATGGCCTTTAGGAATGCGACCGTCTGCCTTCTGCGCCGCAAATAGTTGACGGGCGACCTTCTCAACACTGCCCATGGCTGTCTTATCTCCGGTAAGGACACACAAGTTGTTCTTCTGACTTAAGCTCTCGAAGAACTTCTGCACTTCCTCGGGAGGTATCTTAGAGTCCGGGCTGACTACGAGCAGCATACGCCCCTTGCGTACGCGTTCCGCTACCTCTTCAAGCTTGGGGAGAGGCAATACGTCTTCATACCCAGTCTTACGTGTCGGTTTGAACATATCGCGCATGCGATGTCGTATGAGGTCATCTATCTGGGGCTCTGGTGCATCGTTGGCAAGGCTCTTCAGGAGCTTAGTGAGGTTCTCCTGACGATCAAAGTAATATCGGTTTTCCGGCGTGTGGTGGAGATACCATGCCACCTTCTCGAGTTCCTCGAAAGCAGTGAGGAATTCAGACGGTTCGCGCAAGGGTGAGACTAGACACTCAACCATTTCCTCGCGTGTGAGGCCTTTCACTGCATTGACGGCGGTCGAAAGGC
The DNA here is from genome assembly GCA_043821745.1 of Methanobacteriota archaeon. Classification (GTDB taxonomy): domain Archaea; phylum Hadarchaeota; class Hadarchaeia; order Hadarchaeales; family Hadarchaeaceae; genus Hadarchaeum. Next base: position 2,343 of record JBDRCL010000040.1, read on the forward strand.
TGGCCGTCAAAATTAGCGATCCGATATGGGTAGCTACTTCTTTACCAGATTGCAGATCGATTATCTGGGCGTGAGCCGACTGCTGGGCGTCCCATAGGTCTTTAGCTATGACGTCACGCATCCCTGATATCTCAGTGAGCTTGTCCCTGACCTCAGGGATAGAAAGATCGAAGTGCTGCGGACCGATGAGGAAAACATCATTCGCCGGTCGGTCCCAGACGGACTTGAGCAGCCTTGAAACCAGTTCAATTAGGCCACGAGTTTGCTTGAACTGCTCATTTTCTTTAAATAGCGCCACGATGTTCTTGAGCCGAGGATGGAATGGA
>JBDRCL010000041.1:0-9896 GCA_043821745.1 Methanobacteriota archaeon
CGCTCTCGCCGCCTGCATGTCTGCCAGCGCCTGGAACGGGTGGTGCATGTCGTCCTCCATGTTCAACACGGGGATGTCGGCCCACTTCGCGAACTCCTGTATGACCCTGTGCCCACGCCCGATCGTCCACTTGGCCGCATCTCCGTAGACCCTGATGGCGATGGCATCGCCGTAGCGGCTCAGGACTCGTGCCACATCGGAGATGGCTTCGGTCGCGTATGGCACCATGTCCTCCGGCAGGGTTGGGGTATAGAGGTCCTGCGGGCTGAGGAAGTGCGCATGCCCCCCCGAGCTGGTATATGCCTGCCTCGAAGGAGTTGCGAGTGCGGAGAGAACGGTTGTAGAAGATCATGAACAGCGTTCTTCCCGATAAATAGGGCGTCGGAATCCGCTTCCTGAACTTTTTCCTCAGGTCGTCAGCAGCATCAAGAACTTTTTTTATCTGCGCCTGACTAAAATCCTGCGTGTTCACAAAATCCTTTCCTTTCATAGAACTTACATAAGTCGGCAATGCCATACAAATCACCAAAGATAACAAGCCAGTGTAGAATTTAAGTTTTTGCTTACTCTGCTTGGTCAAATTTGGAAATTCTAAAAATCTTTATCCAAGATGCCCAACATTTCTTACGGTGCTCATGAAGGGCTTGTTGCTGGACGTTGATTACGCTGAGGAGGAAACTCGACCAAGGGTGAGGCTGTTCATAAAAAGCGGTCCCGAAACTATTGTGGCGGTTGACCCCAACTTTGAGGAGTATCTTTATGCGACTTCCGACGAACCCGCGAGGACGGCTAAGCTCATCCATAAAATCGAGTTGGCCGAGGACGGAAAGTTAATCAAGCCGAAAAATGTTGAGGTGGTCAAGCGGACATTATTGGGCAAAGAGATTGACGCAATAAAAGTTTCATTCCACCATCCCCGGGAAGCGTCCAAGCTCCGGCACGCCGTTCGTGAGCTTCCCGGAGTTAATGATATCTATGAGTTTGATCTCCCGCCGGTGAGGCGCTACCTCGTCGACCGCGGCCTGACTCCCATGGCTGGCGTCGAGTTCAGCGGCAAAGTAGAGGCGAAGGACGGCGTCAAGACTGTTGTCGTCGACGAACCTCCGAAGCCGACGACGGTGGACGAGCCGAAGCTGAACATCATGAGCTTCGACATCGAGGTCTACAACCCGACCGGCAGCGTCAGGTCCGACAAGGATCCGATAACTATGATGAGCATGGCCGACAACCGCGGGCTCAGGAAGGTGATAACTTGGAAAAATTTAGATAATAATCCAGACTACGTCGAGGTCGTGGGCAGCGAACGCGATATGATCAAGCGGTTCGTCGAGCTGGTGAAGGAGAGGGATGTCGATATCTTGCTCGGCTACAACACGGACCTCTTCGACATACCTTACATACGCGATCGGGCTAGGCAGCTGAAGGTAAAGCTGGACCTCGGCCGTGACGGCTCAGAGTTCGTGGTCCGCAAGCGCAGGTTCGCGACGGCTTCGAAGATTCGCGGCCGAGTTCATGTCGATGTTTTTGCGATGGTCGACTTCCTCGCCACCATCGGTTCGATAAAGCTCATCCATTATTCTCTCGCCGACGTCTACCGGCACATGGCCGGGAAGGAGAAGCCCGACTTCGAGTTCGCGGAGATGATCAACGCATGGGAAAAGGGCGGCGAGGAAGGGCGCAGGTTCTTGGAGTACTCAATGTCGGATGCCGACGCCACCTTGGAGCTTGGACTTGAGTTTCTCCCCCTTTTCCTCAGCCTCACGCATGTCGTGGGCCAGACCCTTTTCGACGTGCAGAGGATGACATCGGGTCAGCTAGTGGAGTGGCTGCTGGTCGCAGAGGCCCACAAGTTAGGTGAGCTGGTCCCGGCCAGGCCCGTTGGCGAGGAGTACGAGGGGAGGACCGAGGAGACCTTTGTCGGGGCTTACGTTATGGAGCCCGCGAAGGGTTTGCACGAGAACTTGGCAGTGTTCGACTTCAGGTCCCTTTACCCCTCGATAATAGTTTCCCACAACATCGACCCTTCCACCATCAATTGCAAGGACTGCAAGCCGGGCGAGAGGGACCAAGTGCCAGGCATGGAATATTTCTTCTGCAAACGTCGAAGGGGGTTCATCCCGGTAACTCTCCAGAGAATCATCGAAGAGCGGACTAAGTTGAAGACCAAGCTTAAGGAGCTGAAGCGAGGTACGAAGGAGTACCGTGCCTTGGACTCACAGCAATGGGCAATGAAGATAGTCGCTAACTCCTTCTATGGGATGCTGGGCTATCCCCGCGCTAGGTGGTATTCCAAGCAGTGCGCTGAAAGCGTGACGAGCTTCGGCAGACATTACATCCATAGGACCATCGAAATGGCGAAGGATTTCGGCCTTGAAGTGATATATGGAGACACCGATAGCTTGCACTGTAAATTGGGCGGCAAGACGCGCGAGGACGCCATGCTCTTCCTCAAAAGGGTCAACGAGAGCCTTCCGGGCATCATGGAGCTCGAGCTCGAGGGGTTCTATCCGCGCGGGATTTTCATAACGAAGAAGCGCTACGCGATGACCGACGAAGAGGGGCGCATGATCGTCAAGGGGCTGGAGTTTGTGCGCAGGGACTGGGCGGCGATAGCCAAGCGCACGCAGGAGGAGGTGTTGAGGACGATCCTGCGCGACGGTTCGCCTAAAAAGGCCGCGGAAATCATCCGGAAAACCACGCGCAACGTGTTTGAAGGTCGAGTGGACCTCAAGGATTTGGTCATCTACACCCAGCTCAAGATGCCCATCGAGAGCTACAGGGCAATCGGGCCGCACGTGGTGGCCGCCAAGCGCTTGGGTAAGCTGGGCCACAAGATCGAACCAGGCATGATGATTGCCTACATCGAGGCCAAGGGGCCGGGGAGCATAAGCGAACGCGCTTTCCCCGTGGAGGACTTCAAGGGCAGGGAGTACGACCCAGAGTATTATGTGGGGCACCAGATTCTGCCAGCGGTCATGAGGATAATGGAAGTCCTCGGTTACAACGAGGGGGACCTAAAGTTCGAGAAGGAAAAGCAAGTCGGGCTGGACCAGTTCATGAGATGAAGATTTCCCCGTCAGATGTCAAGGCCACTTCGAAGTTTTTCGTCGCAGATCGACCGTGTATCTTGTCCCCTGCATCTTCCTTTATTTTGGCAATGATGTCTGCGGTGCCGTGAGTTACCATGATTTTGGCTGCGTCCGCGGCGTCAAAAAGCCTTTTTGGGACCTGCAGGATGTCGTCGCCCTGCTTAACCAAAATCATCACCGGAGCACGGAGCTTTTCGGCAAGCTTCAGGGTTTGCTCTGCCCGCGCGATGTTTTCTTTGGCCCTGCGCTCGAGTATGCTGATGTTGGCGCGGGAGGTGTTGAGCTTACGTGCTATCTCTGCTTGGGTCAGTCCCTTTATCCTCAGCTTGAGAACTCGCAATTGAGACTCAGTTAGAAAAGTATCCCCCATGTAACCTTCGAGTTTCCTTAATTGCCCAAACATATAAATCAAGCCAACTCAGCCGGTTCGTCTTTTAGTTACATGAGGCACGGTTGAACGTACTTGAAGTCTGGACAAAAGATTTAAATAAGTAACCTTTAATCCTCGGAAACATAGGTTATTGATTGTTTGGGGTCAATTTAAGAGGTCTAAATGGGAGATACACTTCAATTGGTGCGATTTCATATTTCAGAAGGGGAATTAATGGTTGCCGCAAACGGACGAAAAATTGCTTACTTTTCGATGGAAGTGGGTTTGAAAGATGAGATTCCAACCTACGCCGGAGGTCTTGGGATTCTGGCGGGCGACATGATAAGGTCAAGTGCAGATTTAAAAATTCCTTTAGTAGCTGTTGTACTTGTCAGCAAGAAAGGATATTTCAGGCAGGAGATAACTCCGGCTGGAAGGCAAATTGAGCGCACCGATGAATGGGAACCTTCAAAGTTCATGGAACTGCTGCCCACAGAGGTCAATGTGCAGATTCAAAATAGGCACGTTAAGGTCAAGGCTTGGCGTTACGTTCTGGAGGGTTCAACAGGAGGGTCGGTTCCAATACTCTTCCTCGATACAGATGTGGAGGGGAACGCACCGGAAGATCGAGAAATCACCCATTTCCTTTATGGGGGGGACGAAAGATACAGGCTAAAACAAGAGATCATTCTTGGTATGGGCGGAGTGAGGATGCTGGAAGCGCTGGGATTCGATGTTGGAAAGTATCACATGAACGAAGGCCATTCCAGTCTACTAACTTTAGAACTTTTACATAAACACGGGATGAACTCGCAAAAAGTTAGAGAACTGTGCTTGTTTACTACCCATACCCCAATCGAGGCGGCTCATGACAAATTTTCACATGACCTGGTAAACGAATTGTTGGGTGAAAAAAATTTAGAAATCTTGAAAAGTTTCGGCGGACGGGAAAGGCTGAACATGACTCTGCTTGCATTGAACTTGAGTAATTACGCCAATGGCGTGGCCAAAAGGCACGGGGAAGTCGCTAGGGCGATGTTTCCCGGCTATAATATCAGCTCGATAACCAACGGGGTTCATTCCCATACTTGTACGTGTGAAAGTTTCACAAGGATATACGATAAGTATCTACCTGGATGGGCGAACAATCCGGATTTGCTCGCAAAGGTCGATGTTATTCCAGATGAAGAGATTTGGCAGGCCCATTTGGATGCGAAGAAGGCCCTGATAGACCACGTCAACAAAGCCACTAATTTAGGCATGAACTACGACACGTTAACAATAGGTTTTGCCCGAAGAGTAACTGGATATAAAAGGGCCAATTTAATTTTTTCGGACCTGAACAAGCTGAAAAAGGTAAATGAGGCAGGCAAGATTCAACTCATATTTTCCGGAAAGTCGCACATCAAGGATAATATCGGCAAGAGTTATATTGAACAGATATGCGCCCATAGCGAAAGGCTAAGGGACGAGATAAAGATAGCTTATTTAGAAAATTATGACATGTCTCTCGCGTCAAAGATGGTATCTGGAGCCGACGTTTGGCTAAATACACCTATACGACCCCTGGAGGCCTCGGGCACGAGCGGGATGAAGGCGGCCCACAATGGGGTCATCAACTTCAGCACCTTAGATGGCTGGTGGGTCGAGGGTTGTATCGAAGGCGTAACCGGCTGGGCCATAGGTTCTCAACGTTATATGTGCTGGCCGATGGAAAGCTCCATCAGCGAAATGGAGGAGCAGTACAACCAAGACCTGAACGACTTGTACAACAAGTTAAATTATGTAATTGTCCCTTTTTTCTATAGTGAAAGATATGGGTGGATAAAAATGATGAAGAACTCGATAGGGAAGATTTCACCTTACTTTAACAGCCACAGGATGATGCGCGAGTATTTTATTGAGGCCTATTCCTAAGCCGATGGTTTTTGATGAATATACATTTTAATCCTTCGGTCTAAATGTAGGTAGAGGATTGCTGATGAGGATAATTATCGAAAATGTGAAACCTGAAATCAACAGCGGCAAGTTTCCCATAAAACGCGTGGTTGGCGAAGCGGTGGCAGTCCAAGCAGATATCTTCGCTGACGGCCATGACGAAATCGCCGCAAATATCCTGTACAGAAAGGCCGGCGATAAAAGATGGCAAAGTCTGCCAATGAAGGCGTTAGGAAACGATAGGTGGGAAGGGGTCTTTAAGGTTGAAGAGTTGGGCGTTTACTATTACACGATTCAGGCATCGATAGATCGCTTCCAGACATGGCAAAGGGACCTTAAGAAAAAATTTGAAGCTAGCCATGACGTTCGGATTGATTTGATGATGGGTTCCAAGCTAATCGAGAAAGCAGCGTATAGAGCCACCGGTGATGACGCTGAAAAGCTGAGAACGATTGCCAAGTCACTAAAGAATAAAAATGAAATACCTGATGTAGTTTCTCTTGCCTTGAGCGAAGACGTCTCGATGCTTATGAAAGCCTATCCCGATGAGAGATCGTTAGAAACTCTCGATAAAGAGCTTGTCGTTATCGTGGATAGAAAAAAATCTCTATTTAGCTCATGGTACGAATTGTTCCCGAGATCTTGCAGCTTAGAGGCAGGGAGGCACGGAAATTTTAAGGACTGCGAGCGCCTTTTTCCCGAGATAGCGAGGATAGGTTTTGATGTACTTTATCTGCCGCCGATTCATCCCATTGCTAAAACTAACAGAAAGGGAAAAAACAATTCACCCTCTGCCGAACCAGGAGATCCCGGTAGCCCTTGGGCGATAGGCTCAGACGAGGGTGGCCACAAATCAATCCATCCGCAACTGGGAACAATGGAGGAATTTGAACATTTCTTGAACAAGGCAAAAAATTACGGAATGGAAATAGCCATGGACTTGGCCTTTCAGTGTTCCGTTGACCACCCATATGTGAGAGAGCATCCCGAGTGGTTCTTATGGCGACCTGACGGGAGCATTCAATACGCAGAAAACCCACCAAAAAAGTATGAGGACGTGGTTTCCTTCAACTTTGATATCGAAAATTGGCGGGAACTATGGGAGGAGTTAAAAAGCATTGTCACGTTTTGGATTGAAAAAGGAGTACGCATATTTCGTGTGGATAATCCCCACACCAAACCCTTCGCGTTCTGGCGTTGGCTCATAAAGGAAATCAGGTGGGACCACCCAGACGTGATTTTCCTCGCTGAGGCTTTCACACGTCCAAAAGTCATGTACGAACTTGCCAAGGTCGGGTTCACTCAATCCTATACTTACTTTACTTGGCGTAACACTAAATGGGAGTTTATAGATTATCTTACGGAGCTAACCCAGACCGATGTCGGAGAATATTTCCGACCCAACTTTTGGCCCAATACTCCTGATATTCTCCCACAACATCTCCAAAACGGAGGCAGGCCCGCTTTCATCATCCGGCTTTTGCTGGCAAGCACTCTGTCTTCAAACTATGGCATCTACGGCCCCGCGTTTGAACTATGTGTGGCAGAAGGCATGCCTGGGAAAGAGGAGTACCTGAACTCGGAAAAATACGAAATTAAAAGTTGGGATCGGGAAAAACCAGGAAATATTATAGACTTAATCGCAAAGGTAAACCAAATAAGGCAAGAAAATCCGGCCCTTCAAACTACTTGGAACTTGGAGTTTCATGAGGTAAACAACGAGAATTTGATTTGTTATGCAAAAGCCACAGAAGACCTTTTAAATGTCTTACTCATCGTTGTAAATCTAGACCCTTTTCACAAGCAATCGGGCCAGGTGCGCGTGCCTATATACGAACTCGGCATTGCTCTAGACAGCCCTTACCTTGTGCATGATCTGCTGAGTGGTAACAAATATATTTGGCGAGGAGAATGGAATTATGTAGAGCTTAATCCTCAACTTATGCCAGCCCATATATTTAGGGTCTATAGAAGCGTAGATCGTGAGGAAGATTTTGGCGACATGAAATAATAAGATATGTGATGATGATGGGACAAAATAAGGTGACTCGGAAAGAGCATCTCAAAGATGACCCACTTTGGTACAAGGACGCCATTATCTACGAGCTTCACGTGAGATCTTTCCATGATAGCGATGGCAATGGGATTGGTGACTTTCGGGGCCTCATTGAAAAACTTGACTATCTTGAAGACTTGGGAATCACAGCAATATGGCTGCTTCCGTTTTATCCTTCACCTTTAAAGGACGATGGGTATGACATTTCTGATTTTTTCGGTGTCAACACAGATTACGGAAATTTACATGAGTTTCGGGATTTTTTGAAGGAAGCCCATCAGCGTGGCATCCGGGTCATAACAGAACTTGTCTTGAATCACACATCTGATCAGCACTCATGGTTTCAAATGCCCAGAAAAACGAAACCAAAATCGAAACTGAGGAACTTCTACGTATGGAACAACACCACAGAAAAATTCAAAGATGCCAGAATTATCTTTAAGGACTTTGAAAACTCCAACTGGAAATGGGACCCATCTGGCAATGCATACTTCTGGCACCGATTTTATTCCCATCAACCAGATTTGAACTATGATAGCCCTGATGTACAAAAGGCAATGTTCCGTGTAATTGAATTTTGGCTCGGTTTGGGCGTTGATGGCCTGCGATTGGATGCAGTTCCATATTTATATGAGCGCGAAGGTACCAACTGTGAAAATTTGCCAGAGACGCACGCGTTTTTGAAAAAGATGAGAGCAGCCATAGACAACAAATTCAAAGCCCGAATGTTGCTAGCAGAGGCCAATCAGTGGCCCGAGGACGCCGCTGCCTACTATGGCAACGGCGACGAGGTTCAAATGTGCTTTCATTTTCCTCTAATGCCTCGGATATTCATGGCAGTACAAATGGAAGATCGTTTTCCAATAATTGATATTTTTGAACAAACACCCTCCATACCTGAATCGTGTCAATGGGCACTTTTTCTGCGCAATCATGATGAACTGACCCTTGAGATGGTGGCCGACGAAGAACGTGACTATATGTACAGAGCTTTCGCAAAAGATCCTCGAGTAAGGATTAATCTCGGCATCCGCCGCCGTCTGGCACCTCTCCTTGACAATGATCGAAGGAAAATAGAACTGATGAACATACTCCTCTTTTCCTTCCCTGGCACACCAGTGTTATATTATGGCGACGAAATCGGCATGGGCGATAATTACTATTTGGGCGACCGAAATGGTGTTAGAACACCGATGCAGTGGAGTTCCGACCGAAATGCTGGATTTTCCACAGTTAATCCGCAGCGGCTATATCTTCCAGTGATAATCGATCCTGAATATCACTATGAGGTAGTTAACGTTGAAAACGAGAATGGAAATCCGTCCTCACTATTGTGGTGGATGAAGCGTTTGATAGCTTTGCGAAAAAGTTTCAAGGCCTTTAGCCGTGGGTCGTTAGAATTTCTTTTTCCCGACAATTCTAAAGTGCTAGCATTTACGCGCAAATATCAGGACGAAATTATCTTAGTTGTAGTAAATCTGTCGAGGCTTTCCCAGGCCGTTGAGCTGGACCTTGCCAAACTCGCCGGTTTTATCCCCACAGAAGTTTTCGGTAAAAACAAGTTTCCAATCATCAGGGATTCTCCTTACGTGCTAACTCTGGCCCCTTATGATTTCTACATATTTTCCCTGCAGAAAGAAGAGGAACCGGTTGGAGTCGTTAAAGAAAAAGTTCTCCCAGAGATTAATGTCTGGCCGGACTGGACAAACTTGTTGGAGGAAGTACAGATTGAGGAGCTAGATCTTTTGCCGAACTATCTCCAGGGTTGCCGCTGGTTTGGCGGAAAAGCAAGAAATATCCAGAAAATAAGAGTTCTGGATGACGTTCCAATTCCTGGAAAAACGTCAACGGCTCATCTGTTCATGCTCGAAGTAAATTATGTTGAGGGTTTGTCCGAGATTTATTCAATGCCTCTGTCCATAGCGACAAAAGAGGATGCCCAAAGGATAATCAAAGAATTTCCGCAGAGTGCAGTTGCAAGGCTTCGCTTCGGCGACCAAGAGGGGATTCTCTATGACAGCGCCCATGATAAAGAGTTCCGTGAAAGCCTCCTCTCGATGATCGTTCGGAGGAAAAGAACTAAAGGAAAAGTAGGGAACGTTGTTGCTTATCCTAGCAGGACTTTCCAGAGTTTATTGAATGATAAAGGGATTGATTTGGCCTCCGAAGTTCTCAAGGGTGAACAAAGTAACACATCTGTCCAGTACGAAAACACCTTCATTTTCAAGCTTTTCAGGCGTTTGGATGTGGGTATGAACCCCGACCTTGAGATTGAAAGGTTTCTCACGGAGAAGACAGACTTCACCCACATCCCTCCCTTTGCCGGAGGAATAGAATATAGGCAAGCTAACTCCGAACCGATGGTGGTTGGGTTCTTGCAGGGGTTTGTCCCCAATCAAGGAGATGCTTGGAAGTATACCCTCGGAGTTGTTGACCAATACTT
>JBDRCL010000042.1:0-2765 GCA_043821745.1 Methanobacteriota archaeon
GCAGTTGAAAAGCCGCTCAAGTGGCACAGAAAATAAGGGCCGCTGGAGTGCTTTCTTATATTTTCTTTGTCTTTGCCAGAGCCTGCAGCTTCCGCCGCACGGTCTCCACGAACTCTGGGTCGGCGAACAGGACATTTATGAGCTGGTCTTCGCGCTTGTGCTTCTCTCTCTCGATCGCCTCCTCGTACAACTTGATCTCCTCTGTATCCGTGAGCTCTTTCTTCTCCGCCAGCTCGCGGGTGGACTTCGCCTCCGCGAGGTCCATCCCGAAGAGGTTCTTGGCTATCGTCCTCATCGCCTCCATCTTCGCCTCCCTCACCACGCTCTCGCGCCCTGGTGGCTGGGCTATCGTGCCCAGGAACGGCTCGCAGAGCCGGTACGCCTCGCGCATGCCCTCTATCATGTCGGGCGGCAGCCTCCCCTTGTTCGTCGAGTAGCGGGCTTCTATGTCGCCCTTGTGCCCGGCCACGAACTGGAGGTACGGGTGCGATATCTTCCCCTTCGACTCCGCGATTATGAGCTGGGTCTCCGCGTACGCCCTCAGCACATAAGGCCTCTTTCGCACCCCGGCGGCCCTCATGTGCTCCCTTATCTCGTCCGTTACCTTGTGAGTTATCATAAACCGCCTCGTCGCCGGTTTCAAATGCGCGATCACCGGCGAACCCAAGCCGAGCACCTCGCCCGTGCGCAGCCGCTCTTCCAAGTACTCCTTCAGGTACGTGCAGCCCTCGCCGGGGAGGAAAGTGAAGTACTTGTGCCTGGTCTTACTCAGCGGGGACCTGACCATCACCATCGTCGGAATCTTCTTGAACGCGACCTTGCCCCCCTCGATCTCCAGCTCCGGCACGTCCCCGATCACCAGCCCGTCCGAACCGTTGAAGTTCCCGAGCACCTCCGGGCGCAGGTCCGCGAACGCCATGAACGAGACCGACGCCTTCGCGCGGGGCTTCGCGCGGCGCAGCACCCTGGCGAGCTCCTCCTGCGTCGGGATCTGTTCGTTCTCGATCGTGGGAGTGGCGGTCGAATTTGTTACCTTGATCCTCCGCGGCAAAATCACGCCGTGGTACCTGAGCAAAGACCGCAGCGTATTCAGCAGCCCGATGATGTAGCCCGGCGCCTTCCGCTCCGCCTCGAGGGCGGCGACCATGTCCTCCAGCGAGTCCTCCAGCTTCGCCCGCCTTCTCCTCGCCGCGGCCAACAGTTCCCTTGTCGTGAGGCCGAGCAGCTCGAGCGACCTGCCGAGCCTCTTGAGTGCCACCTCCGCTCCCGCGAGGCTCCCCCGCCCCACGTTTGCGAGCCAGCGCGCCACGAGGGGATCCTTCGCTAAAGCAGAGTACTTCCTCGGCATCCGTCCACCAATTTACATTCTGCGGGGGCTTATTTAAGGATTTACACCCAAAAGGAGCGGGATACACAAATGTCCGAACTGTGGATTGGAGCTTGATCGCGATTTTAACGCCGCACGAAACATCCTTCAAGATGGACTGAAGCGAGTAGGTTGGGAACCAGCCGAATTTGCGCCTGTGGAGATCGGACCTCTACCCGTGAGGGCAAGCCCAGTCATCGAAACAGGAAGCCCCGCCCTTTAGTGCAGGGCAGTTCACCACCTTTTTCCTTCGGAACGAGAACTATAAAACCAATGACCGCAGTAAAATACTCGAAGGGAATTGTTGGGGGCATTTAAGTGGAATACGAATCTCAATCTACGGATGAACAACAGCGGGAAAGGCTGAGCAAGCTCATGGCGTTCCTTCTGCGCCACGACACCGCGATAGAGCGCACACCGGACGGCTTCGTTAACGTCGAGAAGCTGACCGACATCATCCGCAGAAAAGTCCACTGGGTGAAACCGCACCACATCAGGGAGGTCGCCGTCTTCGACACCAGGAGCAGGTACGAGCTGAACGGCGAGCTGATTCGCGCGCGCTACGGCCACTCCGTGGATGTAAAGCTCGACCTTCCGGAAGCTGACCTGGACGTGCTCTATTACGCTGTCGCTCCGGAAGCTTCCGCGCAGACGCTCTCCGAGGGCTTGAAGCCTCTGGACAGAAAGATGGTCCATCTCTCGACAACAGTTGACAACGCTCTCGAGGTCGGGAGGAGCCACACGGAGAACCCGGTCTTGCTCGCCGTCGACGTGAAACGGGCAAAAGAAATGGGCGTCAAGATACTCAGGGCTTCCGACAGGGTCTACCTGGCACAGTCCATTCCTCCCGAGTGTTTGAAGGTATTGAAAGATAAGCAGAATCAGGGTTCATAATTTCATTAATTACTCCAGCCCAAACCCCTTGAATATGCAATAAAACGGTTTTTAATGCGTTTTCAGTTAATTATATAAACTTATATAACGACATAAATGTGGTTGAAATCTTGCCAAAGAAGTCAAGCCTGCTGCACGTACCAAGGCTGGATACTATCTTGATGATCGAGGACACTATACAAAGTGGCAAGGAATTCCCAACCAAGGTCGCGATACTCAGACGTCTGCCGAGGAAGGTGATGTACCAAACATTCAATCTGGTCCTGGAGTATCTGCAATATTCGAACAAGATATTCGTGACCAAGAACGGCAGGGTGGTCTGGATTTTCAATGACAACGAAAAACTGAGGAAATTGATAACCCAGGACGAGAAGACTTGATTCAAGTTTTCTCCCAGAACAGAAGCCCCTCGCGCGCGATTCCTAATTTTTTCCTCGCTGGCGTCGTGCAGTGCCGTTTGTTCACCACCACGACGCTCTTTGCTTTGAACCCTGCCTTTTCCGCC
>JBDRCL010000043.1:0-5993 GCA_043821745.1 Methanobacteriota archaeon
GGTCAATATCGGGGACAAAAAAGCCGTCCCTAGGGTAGCTAGGGCTAGCGGCTTCATCCGCCTCAAAAAAGAGACCATGAAAAAGATAAAGTCCAGAGATGTGCCAAAGGGCGATGTCCTTGCGGTTGCGCAGACGGCTGCAATCTTGGCGGTTAAGAAGACGACGGATATTGTGCCGCTCACCCATCCGATTCCCATCACAGGTACAGATGTGGACCTCAAGCTCGAGAAAAACGGCGTCCGCGTCGAGGTTGAGGTCAGAAGCATAGGTCAGACTGGTGTCGAGATGGAAGCGCTTTCCGGCGTATCGGGCGCGCTCCTGACTATTTGGGATATGGTAAAGGGCTTGGAAAAGGACGAAGCTGGGCAATACCCTTACACTCTAATTGAGGATATCCGGGTCGTGAGGAAGGTGAAAGGTTGAGCTTCGAGGAACACAGGAAAAAGGCCCCAAAGAAGCTGAGGATAGCCGTTCTAGTGGTAAGCGACACGCGCTCCGCTGCGTTGGCGAAAGGCCTTGACGAAGATATCTCCGGGAAGATCATCGTGCAAAAAGCTCATGAGGCCGGCCACGAGGCGCTGAGGTCGATAGTCCCGGACGAGAAGGTGAAAATCCGCAGGGTCGTTAAGAAATTCGTCGCGGATAAAAAAATCGATGCAGTAATCCTGACCGGCGGCACGGGCGTGGCCAAGCGAGATGTCACGATCGAAACTGTGGGACCGCTTTACGAAAAAGAGCTCCCCGGATTTGGAGAAATACTTCGGAGGGTAGGATATGACATGGTCGGAGCTCCAGCTCTGCTTACACGAGCTTCCGCAGGCATAGTCATGAGCAAGCCCGTATTCTGCCTTCCTGGTGCACCCAACGCTGTTGAGTCAGCCATGAAACTCATCCTCCCAGAGCTCGGGCACGTTGTAAAACACGCGCGTGACTAAAATGTCCGTTAGAATGCGTGGTTTCACACAGTACACGAGGCTATCGGAAGCACTGAAAATCATACTCTCAAATATTCGCCCTTTAAACTCGGAAATGGTTCCCTTTGGTCATGCACTGGGACGGGTACTTTCGGAGAACGTTTTTTCGAAGGTGAATGTCCCACCGTTTGACCGCTCTGCTGTTGATGGCTATGCCGTCAGGGCAAGCGACACTTTTGGAGCCAGCGCTCAGAAACCGGTTGAGTTGCGCATAGTTGGTTCCGTCGCGATTGGGTCCTCCACTAAGCTCTCCATCAAAAAAGGAGAGGCGGTCAAGATAATGACAGGCGCCATGATTCCAAGGGGTGCCGACGCCTCGGTAATGGTCGAAAACACCAAGGTAACAGGAACGAAGCTCAAGATATTCGCTCCCTTGACACCTGGCAAAAATATTTCGGCTTTGGGCGAGGATATTCGCGCAGGCGAACTGGCCTTGAAACGCGGTCAGGTGCTACGCCCGCAGGATATAGGGATGTTGGCCTCGATAGGGAACCTACGCGTGCACGTTGTTCGAAGGCCGATTGTTGGGATATTGTCCACGGGGAGCGAGCTAAGAGAGCCTGGCAAAAAATTGCCACCCGCCAAAGTAACCAACGCGAATAGTTACTCGATAGCAGCTTATGTACAAAGATGTGGCGGAGTTCCAAAGATTCTAGGCATAGTGCCCGATAGGCCGGAGGTTACGAGTAAGATGCTCGATAAAGCAGCGCTTAACGACATGGTACTGGTCTCGGGAGGGAGTTCTGTCGGCGAGCGGGATTTGGTTCCAGACTCTATAGCCAGTATAGGCAAGCTGCTTTTTCACGGCGTGGCGATTAGGCCGGGTAGCCCGACGGCTTTTGGAGTCATACGAGATAAGCCAGTTTTTGCACTCGCGGGCTTCTCCGTCGCGGCGCTCGTTGCCTTTGATGTTCTAGCAAGGCCAGCACTGTTGGCGATGCAGTGTCTGCCAACGGATTATGGCCATTATTACGTTCGCGCGAAGTTAACTCGAAAGGTCAGCTCAACACTGGGCCGGACTGAAATAGTGCGAGTTAGTCTGCGTCGCGAAAGAGGTAGGGTTCTGGCCGACCCAATAGGAATTTCTGGCTCTAGCGTCCTTAGCTCAATGACGAGTTCCGATGGTTTCGTCGTGGTCCCTGATGACGTCGAGGGACTTGACAAGGGCCGTGAGATCGAAGTTGAGCTTTACAGGTGAAATCAGATAATCGGCTTCAGCTCAGGATATGACTGAAAAACGAAACCCGCAGTGTTCTCCATTTCCCACCATGGCAGCATCTGGTAGAAGAGGGTGTATTCTCCGAACTTGACTCTCCAAGCGGGATATTTCGAAATGTTCGTCGTCACCGATGAAGCCTGAACTATGGAGTTTGCTGGTACGGCCACAACAGTGTCGTCGCTGGTCCGGTTCCACGTTCTAGATCTCAGGTGTTTGAGCGTTGCTTGAGGGGAGTATAACCAGCCGTTCGAATAGGCGTTGTCCGGTGAAGGGCAGGATATTACCCCCGATATTTCGCCAGTGCTCTCCAATTGCTCAACTACCCAAGCAGTTTTGATTATCCCTATCCCGGTCCCGTTCTCACTTCCGGAAACTCGCGTTATTATCTCGCCCGAGCCACGTCTTATTCTAGCTAGCAAGGAGTTGGCGCTCTCCCAACTGTATGATAGAACATCCACGTTTTCCCCAGGGTAGCGCGTCTTGGCGTCAAAGTAAGCAGCAGCGATAGCAGCCGCCTCATTGGGGCTATGTTTTGAGAAATAGTAAAATGAGGGCGGTTCAACCGATGGGGCTTGGATAATATTTTCAACAATGGCCTCAATGGGTGCCGCGCTTACTATGATTTTGTCCACGCCGCGCATGAAGAAGGCACGACCGCCAGGCGAGAAATCCCCGTCCTCCACGGTAACTATGGCATTAACGACGGCTGAATAGGATGCTCCAGATCTCCTGCCCGCAGATATTCGTACTACAAAGACGCTGTTTTCCTGCAATGAGATTGAGTAGGTGCTGCCACCCAAGTCCTTAGGTAACTCGATAGTGGGTTGACCTCCGGAGAGCGAGGTGAAGGCCGCCTGAGCCAGCTCGTCCGCAAGCGATTCGGCCTGCTCGTCAACCCTCGCGCTAAGCTGTTGGTCGTATACTGAGATGAACAAAATTGCCATGAGTAAAGTCAGAACCACCCCAAACAAGATTATCAACGGGAGGTTATGGGCGCCTTTTTCGTCAGCCTGAAAATCACGTCGCACTCACATCAACCCCATTCTCAGTACGTTGAATCTTCAGGTTTAGCCTTTGGTCGCTGAAAACCGGGCCGTTGATGGGTATGTCCACCACGATGTTATTTGTGCTACTTCCAATCCTTACCGATATCACGCTGTCGGAGAAGCTAAGCTCACAGTTTGGTGGCACGTAAATCTCGAGATAGTCAGTAGAACCTTCTCCCTGCGCGGACATCGCATTGACCCGTTCCGCCAAAAGCTCAGCTTTAGTAATGAATTCCCTCTCAGCAGCTCCGCGCTGATATTCAGAGTACAGCGTGAAACCTAACCCGACAAAAATTACCGCTAGCACGACCATGGCTAAGTAGTTCAGGGCACCCATGCAATCAAAGTAATCTAGGCGATTATTCTAAAAGGGTTAATTGAACAGTTTTAATAGCCGATAAGTTGGTGGATGTTATAATAACCGGCGCAGGATTAACGAAATTCGGTCGCACAAAGACCAGATGGTCAGACTAGTGATGCTTCGATGCGTGCGATCAAATACATAAAAGTTGAAAAAAGGGCTTCAGTGTGGTTTATGAATGGTTCTTTTATAAAATCAATAATAAAAATTGAACAACTAAAATAAGTAATGCTTGAAACAATTAATGAGTGAAAATATGGAAGTTTTCGACGTAATTAAAAAGAGGAAGTCGGTTAGAGCCTACGCTTCAACTCCAGTGCCGAGAGAGACCATTGAGAAAATTTTTGAGGCCGCTCGTTTGGCGCCTTCGGCGATGAACGTCCAGCCTTGGTATTTCATAGTCGTGATAGATGCTGAGAAAAGGAGGAAGATTTCCAAGAGCGGGAGGTTTGCAGGATTTCTTAAGGAGTCTCCAGTCGTGATCGCTGGCTGCGGCGACAGTAAAGCTTCACCAAAATGGCACGTGGTCGACGTTTCCATAGCAATGCAGAATATCGTATTGGCAGCCGTCGGGGAGGGTCTGGGGACGTGTTGGATTGGAAGCTTCGACGAAAGGCTGGTTAAGGAACTTTTGAAGGTCCCTGAGCGCTTTAAAGTGGTTGCACTTTTAGCGATGGGCTATCCACGTAAAAAATTGGATTTAATAGCAAAGATCGTACATCTGGTTCGCCGAAAGAAGAAATTTAACAAGATAGTAGGATTTGATGAATATGGGGGCTCGAGGTAATCTTATCTAAATCTAATTATCACTTTGGCATTTTTTACTCGAGTTATCAGCCCACGCATATTTTCTTTGCAGGGTTTTCGAATAGTATTTCTTCCAGTCGTATGAGACCTTGTTTGCCCAATTTACGAAAGCGCGAGGGTCTATGTAGCTCTTGAGCGATGTTCCGAGATTGTAGTCCTTGGTGGCACTTGCCATCTCAACCCTCAATTTGGCGTCCCTTATTCTATCTTTAAGTTTCTTTATCTGCCGTGTACGCGATTCGGAGCTGGGCTTGGTCTTGACTTCCTCCAATTTTGCCTCGAGGGCTTTTACCCGCTCCTTCTTTTTTTCCAGAGATTGCTCCCAGTTCTTCGGGAGCTTTCGTTTATGGTTGCAAGTGGTCGCGGCTTCGAGGTTGGCCATGGTGGCCGCGTACTTCTTTTCAAATTCCGAATCATTCGGGCTAACCTTTGTCTCCGTCAAGTAATCACGGACCACCTTTGTAGCATGATATGTCCTGAAGACCTTTGCCGTGAGCCAAGGAGCCACCTCACCGAGGAAATCGTTGACCATTTCCGAGCGTATGCCAGCGAAAATCTGTTCATCCGGCCCGCTGACAAAGGATTTCAGATTACTCACAACGATGGAAGGCGGCTTAATCGTTTTTGTCCACCTTACCGCGTCCTTGCCCAAGAAGTCAAATTTCACAGTTTCTGAGTCCTCGAACTGTATATGGGACCCTCTGAGAGTCGTCGCACCAACGGTATCAGCCTCGTCCTCGTCCTTCTCGTCGCCGACCCTCATCTTCAGAACATCTATCAGGTATGCGACCGTAGCCACTTTGCGTCGCGCGATGTCTCCTGATGCAAGATTGTTATTTATGTGGGTTCGGATTTTATCGATGATTTGCTCTAGGTCATTTGCTTTGTCGAATTTGTCCATTTCTCGTTCTTGTTTATAGAAAGCGCTGTCAGCCACCCAGACGTACTTCAGCTCGCCTGTTAGCTTGTCACGCCATTTTGCTACCCAAAGAGAATCCGGTTCAAATACTCTTCCTCCCCATTTTTGTCCCAGGGGAGTTTTTGGAGTCGGGGAATCATCAGATAGATTAAGAATGATATCGCTATAGCTCACCCTCGGTTTCCACTTGCCACGAAGTGGATGGGTACCTCTCCCCATGAATATTGATGGTGGCTCTACAGTGTAGTTGCCGATTTCCACAACTTCTCCGTTTACTTCGGCACAACCATAAACCTGTTTGTTTTCTTCTCTTGCCCTTTTCCTAGTTTCAGCGAGATTTTTCTTCTCCTCTCGCGTCATCTGTTCCTTTCTAGCCTTTTCGGCCCCCACCCATTGGACGATCTCTGAGAAGTCGAAATCCTCTATCTTCGCGGGGCTTTCAAGGCCCAGAGCTCTTGAGAAGTCGTCCCCGAAGTTTTTCGCGAATACTGGGTCCTTCACGTAGTCGGTACCAAGCTTCTTGACCCAAGCAACGGCCATTTCCTCCTGTTCCGGGGTCGATTTGATTACCTTGTCTTTGTACCGGATGGTAAACCTCCGTGGTTCGTAGACGGGAATGATGACCCCGTTGTGGTTCAATTTTTCTATTTTAAACTGGGCAGACAT
>JBDRCL010000044.1:0-2545 GCA_043821745.1 Methanobacteriota archaeon
CTAGTTATTCTATCTTTTCCCTTTTCGGCTTCCTGACTTGGCAAATATATAATTGCGACTCAACAGAATAATCTAGGGTATTTATGGAACAGGACGAAAATCTTAAAAATACGAGAAAAGAAATTGAGAGAACTAATGAAAAAAGCCGGTGAAACCAAGGAAAAAAAATCATCTCCGAATAAACCTATAGAGCTAACCGCCGCGAATTTAAAAGAGATGATTCAAAATCATCCTTTATTAGTAATTGACTGCTGGGCACCTTGGTGTGCCCCATGCCGCATGGTTGCTCCAATATTCGAGGAGCTGGCGCGAGAATACGCTGGGAAGATATCATTCGGAAAACTGAACGTGGACGAGAGCCAATCGGTAGCCTTGGAGTATCAGATAATGAGTATCCCCACGCTTTTGGTGTTCAAAAATGGAAAACTCGTAGACCGGATCATAGGGGCATTGCCAAAAAATGCCCTAGAATCGAAAATAACGCAGCATCTCTAGTTTGCCGTTAAAAACGAGCGTGACTAGCCCCTATAGTAATAAGAATAAGCGAATATCGCCCTACTTTCTTTTTTTAGCGCAAGCTGGTCGAGAGGAGGGCCGGAACGTGCAGCGTGGGTTCGGGTTCGGCGGCTCAAGGTGAGGTTCGGGGGCTGAAATCCACTCCCCCGCACCACTCGTCAACTGGAACGTAGGCAGGGTGCTCTTTAAGATCCTCCAAATCAGGCTCCCAGATGTCGACCTCTAGGCCCATCTTCTCCAGCTTGCTTGATATGAAATATTGTATTTTCTTTTCATCGCCTGTAACGCTGGGAATTGAAATCAATTTTTGCAGGAAAGTGACAATATCTTCTTTGCTACCGTCTATCGTCTTAAAGATTGCCCTCTTGATTTCCTCTTTTGCTAATTTTCCACCGCATTCACTAGACAAGTTCGATCGCTTCCATCGGGCACCAAGCTTTACAAAGGCCGCAGCCGTCGCAGCTTTCAGGTTTCGTTCTCGCCTTTCCCTCAACAACTTTTAGCGCATCGTACGGGCATACCCTTTCACAAATTCTACATCCATTGCAAACATCCTCCTCCACGCTCGCACGCAAAGGCTCCAATTGCGCTAGTTCCTCGACTGTTTTTATATCCTTGAGCGCAATTCCCCTGAAATCCTCGATCTTCTCGTATCCCTTTCTCTCCATGAATGACCTGAGACCATCCGCAAGCTCTTTGAATACACCTAGTCCCCTCCACATCACCGCAGTACAAGTTTGCACCGCTGTAGCCCCAACCATGATGTATTCTACTACATCCCGCCAGCTTGAAATCCCACCTGTCCCGCAAATTGGTATCTTCGTTGCCATTGCTGCTTGCGCGACGCAGCGCAACGTAATCGGCTTTATCGCGGGACCTGAGTATCCACCGAAGGCCGGTAAAACTGGTCTACCCGTTTCCACATCCACCCCACATAGGGCTTGGACGGAATTAGTGGCTGTTATCGCATCCGCCCCGGCTTTCTCGGCAGCTACGGCTAGTTCCGCTATATAAGCAAAATTGGGCGATAACTTCACGCTAACCGGTATCTCAACTACTTCTTTAACAGCTTTTATTTGCTCGACGGTCAAAGCTGGATTTCTGCCTATATGTATCCCCACTTTTTCAACTGGCATTGAGCATGAAACGTTTATTTCTATCATCGAAGCATAGCCCGTATCCATGACTTTTTTGGCCACCTTTGCAGTATTCGCAGGTTCAGGATCAGCGACCACGCTTGCTATTATGGGCGCTCCGCCCTGAGCAGCTATCCTCAACTCCTTCTCAATCCATTGCTCTAGTGGTAAAGTCGAGAAGAGCTCTAGGTTAATCATCCCTATGATTTTTTTATCAACTTTCACTAACTCCATCCTTCCAACGCGGGGGTGGTGCAACCATCTTGCGGGAGGTCCCATCGACTTGGGAACCACAGCTCCTGCTCCAGCTTGAGCACATCTCTTAAGGTGTTCACCATCCCAACCTGGCCCTCCGGAGGCCAAAATTATTGGGTTTGCAAGTTTTACGCCAGCAAAATCAATGCTTAGATCTGGTATTATTAACAACCCCCTTTTTATTTATTTGGTCTGAATTAAAAGTTTATTGGTAGGTTCGAGGTTGTCTAATAAATCCATAACAAATAAAAATCTCCATTCTCTTTATTGCACGCGCCCGCGCGTAGGTGCGCAGGTTGTGGGCAATCGCCATCAAGAGGGAATCGATTGCCCTCGTTTTGGGCAGTCTACATCTCGTCCGACTTCCGTACCTGACGGCGAACCCGCCGAACGGTGCCTCGCCCACACCCCGCATGCGGTAGAGTTCGCGGTTCCGATCAAAGTCGCGAGCCGCCTGCCTGCGCAGGAGCCCCTTGGGCTCGATGTCCCTGAGTTTAATCACGGGCTCGAACCCGTGCCTCCTGGCGAGCTCGAAGTTCTTGGCCGCATCGTAAGCCGAGTCGCCTAGCAGGGGCTCGCCTCCGCCTCGGAAATTTTTCAGCAGCCGCTTGAACTGCGGCGAATCGTGCGCATGGCCC
>JBDRCL010000045.1:0-2349 GCA_043821745.1 Methanobacteriota archaeon
AGGCGATGAAACTGGACACCGCCGAAGCGACGATGGAATTCCTCAACGAAAAACTCCGCAAACTCCTGCCCGACTTCTACACCGACTAATCGGAACAGTTCTGGAATTACCTCTTGGACCCTGACTCGTACCCATACTCAAGGAACGGTTCTATTTACAACGCAAAAGGTGACTGTCATCCAATTACGGAATCAAGCGAGCCCGGCGAGCGAGATTCGTAGATTGGTGACTGTCACCCTTTTGCAATGCGAAAGTCGTGGCGTAGATTAGAACCGTTTCTCACTCCGTCCCGACGGGACGAGGTTTTGCGCTTAGAACCGTTTCTCGAATGAGCAAATTGCGTATAAACCGAGATTCGTAGAACCTGTCCCGACGTGTCAGGATTGGCGACTGTCACCTTTCGCATTCCCTGGCAATACAAGAATCAATAAAAAAAAGCGGCGTAGCGAATGCCGCTTTGTGATGTCTCCCGGTGACAGCCACCGGACTTTGTGGTTCTTTCCGCGTATATCCGCGCTAATCCGCCGCACATATCGGCGGACAAGTCAGCGGTGAATTTTTGCAGCGCCTGACCGGAGTACCCGCAGACTACGCGGTGGCGACGAGGTCCTGCCTTGCGAGCGGGGCGGACTCGCGCGGCGTCTCCACGATTTCCGGCTTCGGCTTATCGATGCGATAGTCTCCCGCCTGGCGGTCGCGCAGTTCGCCGAGTTTGGACTTGTTCCAGTTCTTTACCTTGCTGAAGTAGCCGACTATGCGGGTCATATGCTCGAGCACGAGCGCCTCGCGGCGGCCGGTGAGGATTTGCTCCAGTGTGTCCCATTCTCCGGCGAGAATGGTTTCGACCAGGACCTTGAAGGTGTCGCCGGTCTGACTGTCCTGAATGACGAGATAATCATCGTCAATCTGTTTGCCTTCGACAAATCCGTTGCAGGTAAGCCGCGGGTGGTCCTGGATGCGGTCGTAAAATTGATCGATTTGCATGGTCTTTCTCCCTTTGTCTTGAATAATCTTCACAAATTG
Source organism: Methanobacteriota archaeon (assembly GCA_043821745.1). Lineage (GTDB taxonomy): Archaea > Hadarchaeota > Hadarchaeia > Hadarchaeales > Hadarchaeaceae > Hadarchaeum. Next base: position 1,024 of record JBDRCL010000045.1, read on the forward strand.
TCAAAGGTTCCGCGTCCGAAAATCTCCGTGTTCTTTGAAGCCTTTCCTAACGCTGTCCTTTGGTATGATCGCTGCTGCAAACGGGTCTGAAACAACGTTGCTGAGATAAATCCCGGTGTGCCCGGAAAGCCAACCATATACTCTATCACCATATCGGAAGATGTCAAGGACAAAATTGAGAAAAAATACGAGATATTGTGCTTTTCCCCCAGAAATAACTACATATAGTATAATTCTAGGCCCGGCAATGCCTTGCGGAAACGGCGGCTGTGTATACCTCTGTTGACACCATAACCAACCTTCCTGTAAGATGATATGTCATATTCCCTCCCGGATGGGGCCGACGGCGACAATCATAACCACTGCAACTTAAAAGCGTTACCTCTCTGCCGACCGACCGGCGTCTACTCAGGTATACACTTTGGGGCTGAAAAGCGCGGATGTGCAAATAATTTCCCATTAGATTTACCGGCTTAACGGCTCGCGAAGGAAGACGTTACAAGAGGCGTGACGCTTTTCGCCGCAAAGGTGGTATGCACTTTGCTCTAATTTGTCAGTTGCAGCGGCAATCCAGGAAGAGAAGCATCCTTCGTGCGACAAATCGCGTCATTTCTTCCGCGATTTGCCCGCGACGCTGTAAGAGACGGAACTCAAATATCGTTGATAAGAGAATTCGGTCAATGAAGAATTTCGACTCACCCGATATTCACGCCAAATCGGAACATCCGTATTCGGGCAGGGAACGCTTGTCTCCGGCCCAATCCAATCGACTATACAAAACGTGTGTGGGGAAACTTCGCGCTCATGGGGAGGAGAACTTATGTTCTCAGAAAGCAGCACTCAAAATTTGGACAGCACTGCCGCGCTCGACTCGGTCCACCGCAAAACCCTCCAGCATATGTCACGCATTGAGAAACTCATCCTCGCGCTGACGTACCACGAGGGGCTAACGCTGCGTGAGACCGGGGTTGTGCTGGGCCTGTCGGAATCGGACGTCCGGCGGACCCTCGCATCGATTGAAGGGAGGTTCGCCCGTACAACCGCGCTGACCGCTGTCTAGGGAGCTCGAGAGAGATAGGGGCCTGACTCCGGGGCTGCACAGGAAACAACCCTGCGGAAAGAAGCCGCGTTTTTCTTCTCCGCCTTTTCCCGCCGCCTCCGCCATTTCTGCGTCAGGCCACAACACCGGGACCCGTCATAGAGGACGGTTTTGTTAGAGTCGCAGGAGGTGACTCGTGGCACGCAGACGCAATGTCTTACTTGTTGAAACCAACCGGGACATACAATCGGCTATAAGCGAACTCTTGCGCGGTACGCCGTTCAGGC
>JBDRCL010000046.1:0-5869 GCA_043821745.1 Methanobacteriota archaeon
TCGAGAGGATAATGAAAGAGATTCAAAATCTTGACTTCATTATCTCTGAGATTTCGCAGTATGAGCAAATCAAGCAAGACGTGGAAAAAATCAAAGAAGATATAAAATCTCTCGAAGGTCGTGCAAAAACCATTGAAGACACCGTTAAGGAGGAGAGCACTCGGCTTGCAAAGTTAAAAACAAGCGAGGAGTTCAAGCGCGCGACCGATTCCGCAAAGGAACTCGAACACACCAAGCAAGAAATAAACAAGGTGAGGGGAACAGCGGTGAGCCGTATCTCGGAAATGAGCAGGCCATTTAGAAAAGTGGAAAAGCTATTAAAGACCGGCAGCCACTCGATTGAAAATGATGCCTCGAGAATATTGAAAATTTGCATAACAGATCCCGCTGTGGTAATATCCTCGGATGAGAACATCGCAGCACTTGACAAGCTACTGCACGAGACTTCCGAGCTCGTCAATGCTGGCAAGATAGATTTGGACAAGCGAGAGAAGAAGAATACACTTTATGCCGCACAGAGGCTAGTCGCGGAACTTAGAAGTATTAAAAATAATTTGGCAAACTTAGACAGAAGGACCGACGCTCAAAAAAGAGCATCCGAGAGTCCAGCTATCGGACAAACGGTCAAACTTGAGAACTTAAAAAACCAGCACGAGCATGACCTGGAAGAGGCTCGCGCGTCTATTGAGGAGCTCCATAAAAAGTCCAAACAGATGCAGGAGGAGCTAGTCTCCAAGAGAGCGAGCTTGAAAAAGCTGGCTGGCGATGCGATAGGCGTGATAGTCGAGTTCACTTCTTAAAGTCCGTATAACCGCATCTGCCGCAGGCCCATCGGTTCTTGTGCTCCGCCATGAATACCCCAGGTCCGCAGCGCGGGCAATGGGGCCTAAGACGCTTTGCATTTTTGCCATCCAATTTATAGAATTTAGACTTAGAAGACTTAACTTTCTTTGCCATCCTCACCCTCTCCTGCTTTTTCTTTCTTCATTTCCTTAGGCTTTTCTTGGGCTGGTTTCTCCTCAGGTTTGGCCTCAACAGCTTTCTTCTCCTGTTTGGCCTCAACAGCTTTCTTCTCCTGTTTGGCCTCAACAGCTTTCTGCTCCTGTTTGGCCTCGGCTGGTTTTTTCTCATTTGCCTCCTTTTGTATGCCGCGCTTGAGTAGGTACTTGGGCTCCATTTTTTCGAGATTTTCGCGCGTATCGTAAACGCGGGCAATCCCTGACGCCATTTGACGGCCATAAGTGCTCGCGAGCTTATAGATTACCAACAGGTTTTCCGATGACCCGAGAACTGACGCTAGCTGTGCTTGGACCTCAATACGTTTGGGCGTGGAGGCACCTGAGTGATCTACTTTGAACTCAACCTCGGTCCGTTTGAACAATGGGTTGTCTGATTTTTTTACCAATTCAACTTTCATATTATCACTTTTTCAATAGAACTAGCCCAAAATAAACTCACCGCTTCACACTTTAACGACATTTAAAAGCAATTTCAATGCTAAACTTCAACGATTGCTGAATTGCGCGCGCTTGAGCCCTTAATTAAAGGCTAATCCGTGGCTTTGAATTTTCTTAAAATGTCTTGAAACTCTCGACGCTTTTTTTCAGTAACTTCAACTAAAACGATGCCTTTCTTCGGCTGTCCGTAAGCAACAACGGACCCATCGGGTGACTCAATAACAGCCGGGATGGTGGCGAGGTCCTCTTCGCCGTCGACGATTATCTTTAACGGCGGCTTTGCGGCTTCCAGAGCCTTCCGAAGCTTGAGGGTTATTGTCGCAGCAGGATTTTTCACTCGAACGACTTTTGCATCGAACGATTCTATAATGCTCTTTATCTTTTCGCTCGTATGCGACCGCATGGCAATCGTATCCACGACCACGATATCCGGATTAAAGCCGGCGGATAAGAACTCGTACGTCACGATGTCGCCCACGGTAATTAACCTGACAGGGTTAAGTCTCCGTATGTGTTCAGCCGCTGAGGCTAAGTCGGGAAACAATTTCCCAAGGGGGCGCTGAAGGCTCGGACGCAAGCTCACGGGCAATATCAAAGACTCTTTCTCGCTCATACTACCAACATCATTTGCTTTATAGTTTTACTAAAATACATCGTTTGAGTTGAACAGATGGATGTTTTTGACATGCTGAACGAATCTGTCAAAGTGGCCATTCGAGTTCTTGGGCTCAACAAGCCGACCAAACCCCAGGAACTGGCCTTGCCGATGGTTTTGAGCGGGAAAAATGTTCTTTTAATCGCCCCCACTGGCACGGGGAAAACTGAAGCCGCCCTGTTGCCCGTGTCCAGCCTCCATTTATCCAAGAAGCCGGAACCTGGAATCAAGATACTTTACATCGCTCCACTGCGGGCGTTAAATCGAGACATGCTCGCTCGACTCGAGTGTTTGGGTAAAAATCTCGGAATTCGTATCGAGGTCAGACATGGCGACACGCCGACAAGCCAGCGACAGCGACAAACAAAAAATCCACCCGACATGCTCATCACGACACCAGAAACTCTACAAGCAATCTTGCCCGGCAAAATAATCGGAAAACATCTGCGGAGCGTTAGGTGGGTCGTGGTGGACGAAATTCACGAACTGGCCGAGGATAAGCGAGGTGTTCAGCTCTCGGTCGGGTTAGAGCGCCTTTCCCAAATCGCTGGAGAGTTTCAGCGAATTGGACTCTCAGCCACTGTCGGCTCGAAGGACGAAATAGCCAAATTCCTCGCCGGAAGCGGGCGCCAAATCGAGGTCTTGGACGCGTCGATGGAGAAGGAGACTGAGGTCAAAGTAGAGAGCCCCATGCCAACCAAGGATGACACGGACCTTGCGGAGCGTCTCTATGTGGACCCCACCATGGCGGCGAGACTCAGAAAGCTGCATGATCTGTTCAGCAAACACAGCTCAGTCCTGGTATTCGTTAACACCCGCGAGACTGCGGAAATCTTGGGATCTAGGCTCAAATTACTGGACCCGTCGCTGAAGATTGGCATCCATCACGGTTCGTTGGCCAGAGATATCCGAGTCGAAGCTGAGGACGATTTCCGCAGCGGACGGATAAAGGGACTAATCTGCACGTCGTCCATGGAGCTTGGAATTGACATCGGGGCGGTCGAACTAGTCGTACAGTACATGTCACCGCGGCAAGTCACTCGACTGGTTCAGAGAGTCGGTCGCTCGGGTCATCGCGTTGGGGCGCTCTCGAAGGGCGTTGTGATATCATCTAGCCCTGACGACATCGCGGAAGCAACTGTCATAGCCAGAAAAACTATGCGAGGAGAACTCGAAGCGGGAAGATTTCATGAACTCGCCTCGGACGTATTGGCCCACCAGCTAGCTGGAATCTCGCTGGGGAAGGGCAGGATTGGATTGGATGAGGCGCTCTCGCTACTACGACGCGCCCAACCTTACCGCGACTTGGACAGGGAAACTGTCGAGAGCATCCTTGGACAGCTTCAGTCGCAGGGGCTCATCTGGCTGGAGAATGGTTGGTTCAAGCTCCGCAGGCCAGGGCTGTTGTACTACTTCACGAACCTATCAATGATACCGAACACCAGACGTTACACGATAAGGGACCTCGCTTCAAGGAAGAACGTTGGCTCGCTGGACGAAGAGTTCGTCGCCTATCACGGGGAGCAGGGCGCGGTTTTCATAATGAAGGGTGAGGCTTGGAGAATAATCGATGTCGACCACGAGCGGGAGCAAGTGCTGGTAGAGCCAATCAATGATCCGCTGGGAGCCATACCTGCATGGGAGGGGGAACTCATCCCCGTCCCGTTCGAGGTCGCACAGGAAGTCGGCGCACTCAGGGCAAGGGCGGCTAATTTGCTAATAGGTGACAGACCTAATGAAGCCGCAGTCAATGACATCGTGAGCGACTATCCCGTGACCGAGGCCGCGGCTAGCTGGTTCATCGACCAAATCCGCGAACAACTAAACAACGGGGTTTTACCGACAAACGAACTGCTCCTTATGGAGACGAGTGGAAGTTTCTCGGTCTTACACGCCTGTTTCGGAAGCCTAGTGAACCAGACCATTGCTTGGGTCGTCGCGGCCCTCTTGTCGGCGAGAATCGGGGCAAGTGTCGCCATCAAGGTCGACCCTTATCGAATTGTATTTAGGTTTCCGGGTGAGGCAAAGCCGGAGCTCATCGAGAAGATAATTATAGATCTGAAAGCTGAACATCTACAGTCGGTTCTGCAGTTAACGATAAAGGACAGTTCAATTTTCAAGTGGCGCTTGGTACAAGTCGCGAAGAGGTTCGGGGCGATAAAAAGGGATGCGGAACTCGCCAAGATAAACCTCCGCCGCGTGGTCCGATCATTCGAGGGCACGCCGATTTACGACGAAGCCATGAGAGAGACGATGGTTGAAAAACTTGATGTCATGAAAACCGAGGAAATCCTGAAATCGTTAAGCTCGGGAAAGATCAAGATTTCAACCTCAGCAAGGGACAAGGAAGGCCCCACTCCTCTGGCCTGGCCCGCACTCGACGAACTCGCGGGCAGTGAACTTGTTATTCCCAAGCGGGCCGAGCGAGAAATACTTCGTGCACTTATACGCCGCCTCGACCAGCAACAGGTCCGGCTCTACTGCATGAACTACAACAGTTGGTCTGTCTCGACAAGGGTCGGCCGCGTTCAGGATCCGCCTTCCTGTAAAAACTGTGGGGCTAGGTTAATCACACTGCTCCCGCGCGAAAACCGTGAGTTTATATCGGCAATCAAAAAACGAGCATCTGGGAAAAAGCTCACTATCGAAGAGGACAGGATGGTGAAGCGAGCATTTCAGGCCGCCAACCTTCTTCTGACATACGGCAAGCGAGCGGTGGTTGCGCTGTCAGGCCGAGGCATTGGACCGCAGATAGCCACAAGGATTCTCGCCAATAATCCTCAAGATGACGATTTCTACAGGGCCATCCTGCAGGCGGAGAAGACCTACTCGCGCACTAGGCGATTCTGGGCCAATCCTTAATCACGAAAGCTTAAAACTATTCAAAGTTTCACTAATCACCCAAGAACTTTTTGAGCTGCTTTAGTTCGGGCTCAATTGTCATGGGGCTCTCGACCATCTTCATCGCGGTGGCGACATCCTTCAGCCCACCGCCAGTCACTTCGATCACTACGACATCGGAGCGATCGATGGCTCCTGATTCCAGTAATTTGCGCAGTCCCGCAAACCCGGCCGCGCCTGAGGGCTCGGCGAAAATACCCTCGCTTCTCGCCAGAGTACTCACCGCTTCAAGTATCTCCGCGTCGCTGACCGTCTCAGCCGTGCCTTTCGAACGTTTGATCGCAGGTATCGCCGTGTCGGCGTCCCATGGGTATGGATCCACCAATCCACTCGCCACTGTCTTGGGGCTGGACCAAGTTGGTATCTCGTAGGGTGAAGTTCCATCCCTGAATGCCTTGACAATGGGTGCACATCCCTCGGACTGAATTGCTGCAAGCCTAGGCACCTTTTCTATTAATCCTATTTGCTCGAACTCGAAGTAGCCCTTCGCGTTGCCTGATAACAGGGTCCCAGCACCTGCCGGAACTATAACCCAATTAGGTGCTTGCCAGTCTAGCTGCTCACATATTTCGTAAGAAATCGTCTTTGAACCCTCTGGCTGGTAAGGGTTGAAAGCGCCTCCGCTCGATATCGGGTGCCAACCGAATTTTTTCCACGACTGGAGCATGAGCTTGTAAGTCGGGTCTCCTTCGCCCTTTGTTTTAGGCCGTACAACGAGTGCGCCGTGCATTGACAGCTGGGCGATCTTGCACACTGAAGCCCCGACCGGCACAAATGGGTAGCACTTTATACCTGCCTTTGCCGCGTAAGCCGAGAGGGCGATTGCCGCGTTACCGCTGGAAGCACAGACTACTGT
>JBDRCL010000047.1:0-13423 GCA_043821745.1 Methanobacteriota archaeon
ACCGACCAAGCGTCCAAGGAAGTGTTGAGCAAGTTTTCCCGAGCCGGGTGCAAGACGATTTACTTCGGGATTGAGAGCGCCAGCCAAAAGGTCCTAGATTACTACGGAAAGGCCATAACTCCTGAAATCAATAGAAGGGCCGTATCAAACGGCAAAAAAGCAGGAATCGAAAACATAATAGGTTCGTTCATAGTCGGCGCGCCAATCGAGACGCGCGAGGACGTTAAAAAAACATTCGATTTCATCCTGGGCTTGAGCGGCATGGACTTTCCCCAGATGAACGTCCTGAACCTCTCACCTGGTATGGAATTGTGGAACGAAGCGATAAAAAGCGGATATCTGGACGAAGACGTATACTGGGACGTGCCTGTGCCGGCCGTCAACGTTTTGCCTTCCCATCTAAAGGAAAATGAGCTCGCAGGGATGATAGATGGCTTCTACAACGATTTCATCAAGAGACCGAACTACCTAGTTTCGCAGCTCCTGAAGACCTTGAAGAGCGAGTATCGTCTGAAAATCCTGCTCGCAAACCTAAAGGCCGGGACTGGACTTTCATCAATCAAGCAACTGTGGGGCGAGTAAAACGTGCGCATAGGATTTTTCACTGACACCTTCCTGCCGCAGAAGAACGGGGTCGTCACCTCTCTACTGAGCTCTGGATCGGAGCTGGTCAGGCGCGGACATGAAGTGTCCGTCTTTTGTCCGAAGTCAAACGTCAAAGAGTTCAACGGGATGAAAGTTCACTCATACCCGGCGGTGACCTTCAGGCCTTATCCTGAGTTCAAAATCGCCGTGCCGAGCGGTAAGGACATCGTCCCAAAACTAGACATCGCCCACAGCCACACACCATTCACGATGGGTTTCTTTAGCTGGAGGGTTTCCAATTTTCAAAAAATCCCGCGCGTCACGACTTTCCACACGATGCTCTCGGAATACGTCAAATATATCGCATTGTTCGGGAAAAAATTTTTGGAAAGAGTCACATGGAGATACTGCGAGATCTTCTACAACAAACAACGGGGAATCATCGCCCCGAGCTACGCGTTGAAAAATGTATTGAGATCGCACCACATAAGGAAGCCGATCTCAATTGTGCCCACTGGTGTGGACATAGGTTTCTTCAAACCCGTGAAGAAGGAAACTGCGAGAAAACGGCTTGGTCTGAAAAAAGACGAAAAAATCTTTCTCAGCTTGGGACGATTGAGTCATGAGAAAAATATCGATACCATCTTGAAGGCGTTCGTAAATATAGATGGAAAATTGATAGTCACCGGACGTGGCCCGGCTGCGAAAAAGCTCAAAAAAATGAAGGTTGAACTCGGCCTCAAGAACAAGGTATCCTTTGCAGGATACATCCCAGAAAGACTAAAGCCACTTTACTATTCGGCTGCAGATGCCCTGGTCATCGCATCCACGGGGGAAACTCAAGCCTTAGTGGTCGCGGAAGCCATGGCATGCGGATGTCCGGTAATGGGCGCCAACTCACTCGCCATCCCTGAAGTTGTAAAGGATGGAAAAAACGGCCATCTCTTCAAACCAAAAGATGTTGAACATCTCAAGGAAATTCTAAATTCTTACGAACGCTCCCAAAAAATGACATTTGAAGCTCTGAAAACTGGAAAAAAATTTTCTGTTGAGAAATGCGTCAACAAACTAGAGAAATTCTACGAAACGTACACTTGAATCGAGAACGAAAGCAAAACTGGTCGGCCCTTGTCCAACTATCTGAATGTGCGGTAGCTCCTAGTTTTTTTGCCTCGAAGATACTGGACGGTCACTTGCGACCAATCCAATATAACTCCCATCAGCCCAAGCTTCTCCAATCTCCTCCTTGACGTTCGAACGGATACGTTCCTGAGAAAGACTACTTTTCCATTTTTTGAGATTCTCTTACAAATATCGAAGTCCTCCGAGGCTGTCATTTTCGCATCGAATCCGGCAACTTCAAAAAAAGGCTTCCGTTTATAAGCAACGCATGTTCCCGGCAGGAACGGCCCCCAAAACATGAAGGAAGCCATTATGAGAAAATTGAACACGTAGAAAACGGCCTCCTCCAGTATGTTCGCTTGGCTGGGCATTATCATCCCACCGGCTCCAACGATTCTTGGATCTATGAATTTCTTCTTAACTTCCTCCATGAATTGCCTAGTTATCATCGTGTCGGCATCGAGGAAAATTATAATATCTCCAGCTGCCACTTCAGCGCCTATATTTCTCAAGACTGCTATGTTGCCATTTTTCACATATGCCTTCGCATATTTGCTGGCTATTTTCACCGTGTCATCCTTGGAGCCGCCATCAACAACTATAATCTCGGCCTCAGGAGCAACGTCCCTGGCATTTTTCAGAGTTTGTTCTATGAGCCTCTCCTCGTTCAAGGCGGGGACAACTATGCTTATCCTCGGTTCTTCAGGTAATTTATACATCGAGCCCACTGCCAGCGATATAAAAGAATCGCAAGCTTGGTTTTTATTTTGCTCCCTCGAGGTAGTTCCTGTAACTTTGCTCGACATTTTTCGCTATGATGTCGAAATCAAAAATCTTCTCAGTGCGTGCCCTGGCATTCCTGCCCATTTTTTTCCTGAGATTTTCGTTGCCAATCAGCTCATTTGCGGCGGCGGCTATCTCCCCAGGACTTTGTGGTTTTACAATCAACCCGCAATCGGGGGAAACGACCTCGGGAATTCCTCCGACATTTGTAGCAATGATTGGGTTACCGCACGCCATTGCCTCAATCAGAGCTATTCCGAACGGCTCCCACAGCGACGGCAATATCGAGAAATCGCTTGCCGAATAATAATGAACCAGCTCCTCATCAGGGATAAAATCAGTCAGGAACTCAATCTTCTTCTCCAGCCCGAATTTTTTGACCATGGACCTCAACTCCTTAAGATTTGGGCCCCGCCCAATGATGAGAGCCTTGAAGTCTCCATCAATTCCCCTCACCGCGTCTATTAGATACTTCACCCCCTTTTGAGGGATTAGCCTACAAACAGTTGTTGATAGGAACTCACACCCGAACTTGTCCTTGATATCCGTCTTGACTTTTTTGAACTTCTCCGTGTCAACCCCGTTGTATATGACCTCTGCTCTATTGCGGGGGTAATCCTCCGGAAGCGTGACATTCAGAGTCCATTTGCTGTTAGCAATAATCCAGTCAGCGCGGTTCATTATCCTATTCCCTATTTTATCGTCAAAAAGTTTTCCGAATAAATCCGTTTCTTCATTTATGCCTACAGCTCGAGCGTTGTGAAGCGTGAGAAACAGTGGGGCGCGCAAAGATTTTTTCCAAAACGCCAATGACGAGAAACTTATGAAAAATCTATTATGGAGGTTAATTATGTCGGGCTCCTCTTTTTCACAAATTTTGAGCACGTCTCTGCGAAATGATAAAGGTATTGAAAGAGGCGGAGGTAGAAAAGGCGGGAGTTTTTCGAGCACGAAGCTCCTTATCCTATAAACTTTGGTCCTCTCCACTTCCTCTATCCTCTCAGTGTTAGGGAGTCTTGATGTTACAACGCTAACTGAATTTCTCTTAGCAAGCCGCTTACACAGGTCGTACAAGTACTTCTCGGTGCCGCCGTAGTATGGGTAGTAAAACGGGTTTACGTGGAGAATCCTCATCAGTACCTCACAAACTTCATCTAAACGAATAAATAAAGATATGATGTAGATACAAAAGTCATTTAACTTAAACGCACACAAATCGGTTGGGTAAAATATGAAAGTTCAACTAAGAGGGTGGATGCGGGACAACGCAAAGTACGTTGCACTCTGGATCTTTATGGGACTCACGCTACTTGCGCTGGTCATTCGCGAGATAGGCATCAACACCTTGGCGGTGATCTTACCCTTCCTGCCGCCGTTTGCCATAGCGATGCTGAAGATGGTTAAGGAGCTGAGAAAACGATAATCGGACACGTTTCAATTCCGCTCATAATCTACGGCCTGTTCTCGGGCAACATCGACCTAGCGGCCTTGCTCATAGGCAGCGGTTTTCCGAACTTTGACGTCTTTCCGACTCTTCTCAGGAAAGAGACTCCCGATAATCCAATCAACGAAACGCACGCCGCAACTATTCTCCACACCCTTTTCCTTTACATAATTATACTCCCCTTCATGTATCTTGGCCTAAACGCCCTAGGCTGGAGCAACAGCTGGGTAATAGCGATGTCCTTCTCGCTGGGTGGAGTCATCCATGTCCTTACCGAATCTTTCGATGAGAAGGGAAGGCGTCTGCTTTATCCGATAAGCAAAAAGTTCTACGGGATCAGGGTTCTGCCATATGACTTCTGGACTTACCTGACGGACAAAAAGGTCTTGGCGCTAGAAGGTGGGCTTTTCATAGTGGCTTTTTTACTCTTGGTCTTTTAGTGTTGCCGTGCTTTATCCCCAAATAGGAAATCGCCCCAGCACCGATCAAGGTGCTGAAAACCAAGGTTATCGCCCTTTCGATCAAGGTTGCGCTAATAGCTATTTCTATTGGGGCACCAGAGAGCAAGAAAACCGATGCAATGGCCGCGTCGACCGTGCCTAAGCCTCCCGGCAAAACAGGGACCATGCCAACCAATGCTGGCAGTGTTACAGCAAAGAAGAGCATGGGTATAGTGGGGGTATAACCGAGCGCCAGAAATATTATGTATAATCTGATTATGGCCATGGTCAATATGGAAACAGTACATATGGTAACGTAAAAGATTACCCTCCTGTTCCGTATGATTTTCTCCGAACTGAGATAAAATCTCTTTATGCTCCGCTCTATCTTCGATACTTTGATTCTACGGTGAAAAACTTTGGCCAATCTGGAAGCAAACCTAGCTATGCGTTTAGTACCTGTCGTGCTTGATAAAACATGCCTGAAAAAAAAGCTCCAGCCAACTATAAAAGCTAGCCAAATTAAGAACATGAAAACGTCATACCAAATATCCATCTGTTTTAGAGAAACCAAAAATCCAAATATCAATAACGAAATGTAAACAGGTAAATCTACGACGTACTCCGCCAAAATTGTCGCGAAACCGCGGGAATACGGCACATTTTGAGTCTTTTTAAGTATGTACGCTCTTGCTATCGGGTCGCCGCCAGAATACGTGAATGGCGTTATGTTGTTTATGAAAATCCCGCCGAAGATGATAACATATGCGCTCTTTATCGAGAGATGATGCCCGACCGTAGAAAGCGAAACGCGCCAGCGCAATGACCAAATCAACAAACCAAAAAGATACGCGAATACTGCCAATGGCACGTACAAATAGTTGGCCCTGTAAAGCGCCTGCAACATCAAGCTAAGGTTCTCCCTGAGAATGAGTATCGCTGCGGCTAAAACTATCAGAAAAATAAGCATGGTAATTAAGAGGGACCTGCTACTGGCAAACTTCAATCCCATTTTCATCAAATTCACTATTCAATAAAACAATCTGAATCACTTAAATGTTGCTTATAAGTAGCCCTGCTGGTGCCCCTATCCCGAAACCTCAATTCAGATGCGGAGAGGTTCTGCGACTATTTCCATCTCCAAATCTGTCGCTGGGTTTCGCAGGGCGTGTACAAATTCTCTCGACAAATCCTCAGCTGCCTTGTCTGCACCGACAGCTAACGTCCGCCCGCAGATAAACTTGCTCTTCCTAATCACGATGTCTGTCAGGTGGTTGAGGTTTATGGAAGGATGCCCACGAGCCCTAATTTTCTCCACTAACTTTCCAGCCCTGAGTGTTATTAAGAGCGGCGCACCCGAAGCAACCAATTTCTTCAGATCTGAATCCAGTTCTATTGAGGACCTTTCCGCCCTGACTCCGATTATACAGTCCCCTCGCGGGCCAACCTCCCCATCTTTGGTGATCATAAATGTCGTGCGATGCCTTGCTGTCACCATCGGATGCCCCTTTGCTCTTACAACCCACACCATCTCACCACAACTTCATAAGCTGGATTACAAGAATATTGTTTTGGTCGGATGTTTGATAGTGAAAGGGAGAATTTAATAGAGCGGTTGGTCCGGTGGGGTTACCTGAGAAAACCGAACGTCGTCGAGGCATTCAGAAAGGTCCCCAGACACGAGTTCATGCCGATTAGCGCAAGAGATCATGCCTATTCGGACCAGCCGCTGCCAATCGGACGCGGTCAAACGATCTCCGCTCCCAGCATGATAGCTATAATGATGGAATCGCTCGACCTGTCACCAGGGCTGCGGGTGCTTGAGATAGGGGCTGGGTCCGGTTACAACGCCGCCCTTGTCGCGGAAGTGGTCGGGCGGAATGGGGAAATCGTCACCGTGGAAAGGGTAAAGGAACTCGCTGATTTCGCGGAAAAAAACCTGAGAAAGACAGGGTACGGATGGGTGAGAGTTGTTATAAGCGACGGTTCGTTCGGTTACGAGGCAGGCGCACCTTGGGACCGCATCCTTGTTACCGCCTGCGCTCCAGAGATACCAAAACCGCTCGTCGAACAATTAAAGGTCGGCGGCAAGCTCGGCGCCCCCGTTGGTGGGGACTATATGTTCCAGACCTGGACCGTGGCGGAGAAACTGAAAAAGGGTGAGATCATAATCGCAGAGCATGGAGGTTGTTCGTTCGTTCCTCTCATCGGGAAATGCGGATGGAAGCGGGATGACTAACCGAACCACTTCTCCAATCTGGCCTGCCCCCGCTCGGCCTTGCCCTTTGTCAGTTTGACTATTCCAGACTGCACCCTGTCCTCGGAGAAGTCGTGCTCATCACAGAGAAACCTCTTGATGGCATCTGGGTCCGGGTCGTCCCACTTTAGCTGGTAATCGTCAGTGACGTTCGGCCTTGTGAAAATATCCCTTACCTCAAGTGGGTCGACCTCAAACTTTTCCCCAAACTCCGTCTTGACTATCTCCTCCATCGAGCCATGCTTTTTGACAAGCTCGAGAGCTTTCTTAGGGCCTATCCCTTTTAGCCCCTTGTTGTAATCCGTCCCAACCAAGACGCCGATGTCGACGAGCTGCTCCCGCGTTATCCCCAACTCTCCCAGAACCGCCCTCAGCTCTATGATTTCAGGACAAACCTCTACGTAAACGTCCTTTCCTGGAAGCTTTCTCCGACCGGTAATCGCCAGATTTCGGATAAGAGTCGGAGCTCCAAACAACAGGCTGTCGAAATCCTGGCTCGCGGCCGCCCACGCGTCGCCTCGCTCAACCAAGTGCGCTGCTTGGGCCTCGCCCTCGCCAGGCGCTTGCACCCAAGGCAGGCCCATATGGACCAACAGCTCTTGCGTCTGCTTAATCATGAAAGAGTCCAAGCGACTGGCGCGTTGCGCGAATTTTTTCGCTTCCTTAACCATGCCTTCCTTGAGCGCCTTCTTCCACTCGCCTTCGGCTTTAATTCTTGCAACCCGGCGCTGCTCAACAGTTAGCCGCTTGAGCAAAGGAGACTTTCCGTCGAAAACATATATCGGGCGGATTCCCTCCTCAACGAAATTAGCGGTCCTATAAAAGATGCCCGAAAGGTGGGAAGTTATACGCCCTCTCGCATCTCGCAATAGCTCCCCGTCGCGCTGCCGTATGATGGATAGAAACTGGTAAAGAGAGTTCAGGGCGTCTATGGCTATTACTTTACCTCCCAAACGCTCAAGCTCGACCTTCTGCTTTGCTACCAAGTCACCGAGCTGGACTCCCATCGCCACACCGATAGGAATTCTCGTAGAAGACTTAAAATCTAAATGTATGGTTTAAAAACTGATGGAAGGTCCTATCGCCGGTTGACTTCACTAGTTAGCAAAGCAAACATGCGTGACAGTCTAAAATTACCTTAATTAGTGCACGGGCTCCTACCGTCTTTTAATTCGGAGGGGATCTACTTTCCCCTGGCAACCTTCTTACCACCGTTATCGGGATCGCGTCTTCGCCATACTCATACATCGCGATTTCTATCGGGTCGACCAAGTTTTCGGGCAACTCCACCAAAACGGGCGCACCCATCTCTATCTGGAGAGCCCTCGCGCCAACAATGCGGGCTTTTTCATAGCGGGTGTGCTTTTTTTGCAGAATGGGTTGGCCCCCTACATCCCGGGCATCCCACCCATCATCTCTGGGCTAGGCATGGAGCCGCCTTCACCCTTGTCGAGCTTCCCTGCGGCGATGACGTCGTCGATGCGCAGAATCATCTCGGTAACCTCGCTCGCAGACTTGATTGCCTGTGTCTTTACCCTCAAAGGTTCAACAATTCCCTTTTCGAGTGTGTTCAGTACCTTTCCACTTATAACGTCGACACCGATGTTCTTCCCGTCTTTCTTATCGTGGGACGACCTCAACTGGACCAGAATATCTATCGGATCAAGACCTGCATTCTCAGCGAGGGTCCTCGGAATCACCTCGATCGCGTCTGCGAACGCGTTCACTGCGAGCGCCTCGCGTCCGCCAACGGTTTCTGAGTGATCACGCAGTCCCTTTGCAACCTCCATCTCAGGAGCCCCTCCGCCAGCGACCATCTTGCCGTCCTCAATGGCCGTTGAAATGACTGAAATCGCATCGTGCACTGCACGCTCGACCTCGGCGACGACGTGTTCCGTACCGCCCCGGACAAGCAAACTCACTGCCCTTGGGTCCTTGCAACCCTCAACGAAAATCAACTCATCTCCGGCAATCTTGCGTTCCTCCACTAGGTTCGCTGCGCCCAAGTCCTTGGAAGAAAGATCCTTGATGTTCGTCACATTATTCCCTCCGGTAGCGCGGGCCAGCTTTTCCATGTCCGACTCTTTGACCCTCCTGACGGCCATAATTCCGGCCTTCGCCAGGTAGTGCTGCGCGATATCATCTATGCCTTTCTGGCAAAACGCAACATTCGCACCCACTTTCTTAATCTGGTCGACCATTTCCTTCAGCATGCGCTGCTCGTCGTCCAAGAAACTCTTGAGCTGCTCCGGGTCTGTTATGTTGATCTTGGCGTCGGTTTCCGTCTTCTTGACCTCAAGGGCAAGGTTCAGAAGGGCTATCTTGGCCTTTTCCACTTTCTTAGGCATGCCAGCATGAACCACCTCTTTGTCGAGGACTATCCCATTGATGAGCTTGGAGTCCACAGAACTCCCTCCGGTCTTTTTCTCCACCTTGATGTTGTCAATGTCCGCCTCTATTTTGTCGTCGAACTCTTCCGTTATCTGTCTGACCGCCTTTACGCAGAGATCAGCGAGCTTATCGCCGTGTATCTCCGACCCTTTGCTGCTCATTGACGTTATGGCAATCTGCTTGAGAATCTTGTCGTCGTCCTTCAACACCGGCGTGGCCATCTTTTCCAGTATTTTGTGGGCCTCATCCGATGCGCGCCTGTAACCGCCGATGATGACCGTCGGGTGTATGTCCTGCTCGAGCAGCTCCTCAGCTTTCTTAAGCAACTCGCCTGCCAAGACCACAGCAGTTGTGGTGCCGTCCCCGACCTCGTCCTCCTGGGCCTTTGAGACCTCGACCATCATCTTGGCGACTGGATGCTCGACATCCATCTCCTCAAGGATAGTGACGCCGTCGTTCGTTATCGTGACGTCGCCCAGATTGTCAACTAACATTTTGTCCATTCCGCGTGGCCCCAATGTCGAGCGGACTGACTCCGCTATGACCCGTGCGGCCATTATGTTCATGCGCTGGGCATCCCTGCCCAGATACCGCTGAACTCTCTCAGGCAGAATGAGTATCTGTTGTCCTCCCAACTGACTTGACATAAAACCCCTCCTATCTATTACTCACCTAACTATGCTACTATAATCAAAAAAGTTGTGGATATAAAAACCTTCCTCTTTTAACGGTTTTACAATTTTCCTGCTTTTATTTCCTCGATTTGGCTCACAAATCTCCAGTAGGCCTCGGACTGCTTCAGCTTTTCCGCGTCCCTCTTGTAAAGGTCGTCCTTCAGACTCCTGCCCGTCTTCTTCTCCCATTCCTCGAACGATAAACCCTGGGCAGCTTGGTTCTTGTCCCTGTACCACTCAGGGATGACGTTGAAGGCACAGAACGGTATAATCCGCTTGTTGTTCATCACATAGTGTATGCAGCACCGCTTTACGCGCTCTATGTCGTAGTTGTAAAGGTCCATAAAGTGCATAATGCCGATGAAAAGAGACTTCATGTGAAACTGGCCGATAGCGTTATACTCGTGCTTTATCAGGGCGTTGAAGATTATCTTGTCGACGTCCAGGCCCTTCGGTTTCTTCTTCTTGTCGATGAACTTACCTATGTTATAAAGCAGCTTTGCGCCGACCAACATCTTGCTCTTCCCGGCTTGGAGCTCCTGAGATTTCTCCCTCAGGTACTCTAGAAAGCCCTCCACGTCGACGAAATGGGTGAGGGGCAGGATTTTCCCGTTGTCATTAAAAACGTATGTCGCCGCACCGCAAGCGAAATGGCTGCTGAGGTCGTACATCTGTTTCTTCACCAGCGACTCGATGAACTCGCTAAGGATCATAGCAGTAGGCACAGGGAAGAAGTCCCTCATGCTTATCGCGCCATCAGTCTGCTCCTCGAGCCTCTTCATCAAGTCCGGTATCGTTATCCTGTAACGCTCGCGCTCCTCACGCGGCATCATGCCCACTAGCGAAACAGGCTGGAAGTTGACGCCGCGGACGATGTCGTTGTTCTTGAATCCGAACTTTAGGATGTCCCCGACCTCGTGATCGTTTACGGAGTTTATGACCGTGGGCACTAGCACTATCCCCATATCTGCCTTTCTGCAATTCTCTATGAGCTGCGGAACCTCCCAGTGGTTTTTCGGGTTCGTCTTTTCCGAAACCCCGTCGAAGCTGAGGTAGATTGTGTTAGCGCCAGCCGCCCGAACGCGCTCGACGAGCCCGGGATCCTGCGACAGCCTTATCCCGTTCGTGTTCAGTTGGATGTGATCGATGCCGTGGGACTTCACCATCTTGATTATCTCGACAAGATCTTCTCTCAAACAGGGTTCCCCGCCGGTTAACTGTACGGCGTTACAGGGAATCGGACGCTCGGCCTTTAATATCTTGACCATCTCCTCAATCTCCTCAAACTTGGGCTCGTAAACGTAGCCGACTCTTCCGGAATAGAAGAAGCAGTACCAGCATGTGAGATCGCAGCGATTTGTAAGGACTATGTTTGCCAACGCGGTGTGGCTACAGTGCATCCTGCAGAGGCCGCAGTCCTTCGGGCACGACGGGGATTCCTTGGTGACCTGAGGGTTCTGAACGCCCTTGCCGTCCCGGGCGTAGCGCTCCGCCCGCATATACCAGTCATAAGAGCCCAGATACAGGTCCTCGAACTCTCCGTGCTGTTCGCATGCCTTCTTCATCCACACCTTCCCGTCTCGCTCGAAAACGGTGGCGGGTATGATCTTCAGGCACTCGGGACAGATTGACCCGGTCTTCGTCAGTTCTTTCATATTTACCTATTTACCACTGAAAGAGGTAACTTTTAAGCCTTGCCGAACTTCTCTCAGTATGAAAAGTGGTGATGATGGAGAAAGCTCAACGCCTCCTTCGAGAACTCGGCTTGACTGATTACGAGGCGAGGGCATACTCCGTATTGGTCACGAACGGGCCTTCCGCCGCCGGTGAACTCAGCAAGCTCGCAAACGTCCCTTACTCAAGAATCTATGACATACTCTCCAGGCTCGAGCAGCGGGGGTGGGTGGAAGCGCAGGCAGGCAGGCCGAGTAGGTACAGGTCAAGGACTCCCGCAGAGGTCGTAAAAATAGTGAAGATGGAACAGGAGAGGAAGCTCAAGGAGGTGGGTGGGGCCGTTGTAAAGGAGCTTGAGCCGCTGTATTCGCGAAAGGCAGAAGCCAAGAGGCCCGACGTCTGGGTCATCCGCGGAGGGAAAAACCTTCTCACAAAAATCGGCGAGATGCTGACTCGAGCTGAGGTGGAGGTCATGATCTCGCTGCCCAACATACCGCAGGAAGTATCTGGCATGATACCATACCTGTCCATATTGGAAACAAAAAACATCTCGATCAGGATGCTGGTGTCTCGGAAGCTGAAGCTGCGCGGTTTGGAGCTCCCGCAAAAGTTAGAAATCAGGAAAAGAGAAACGCTCTTCGGTGGAGGAGTTGTCGTTGACGGTCGCGAGGTGCTGCTAGTGCTGGGGAGTGGCGAGGAACTACTTGGAATCTGGTCAGACGAGATTGGCCTTGCGAGGTTCGCCAAGGAGTACTTTGAGTACCTTTGGAAGGACTCGAGAGTGATTTGAAATGATCGATGGTTTGCTCCAGCTACTTTCTGCGGCAATCTGGTTAATATTGCCCGCATACGTCGCTAACGCCGCCCCGGTAGTGCTGGGCGGCGGTAAACCGATAGACGGCGGCCGGAAATTCACCGACGGTCGCCCAATATTAGGTCCAGGTAAAACCATACGCGGCTTGATTGCCGGACTAATCGCCGGCTCCATCTTCGGAGCGCTACAGGGCGTTGCCGTCGGCCAGATTTACTTTTACTTATCATATGGATTCCTGCTTGCCCTAGGTACCCTTACAGGAGATCTATTGGGAAGTTTCATCAAGAGAAGGATAAACCTCTCTCGAGGTGCCGCGGCTCCTGGGCTGGACCAACTTGGATTTGTTTTGCTCGCCTTATTATTTGCCAGCCCTCTGTTTGTCCCAGATTTGGAAGTGATACTGACAATACTGATAATAACACCTCCAATCCATCTCTCAACAAACTTCATTGGCCACAAGCTCAAACTTAAGGATAGGCCTTACTAGGGGGAAGTCGCGATGCCAAATTACGACGTTTTTGGGATTGGAACCGCACTCGTGGATTACTTCGCAAGGGCCACGGACAGCTTCCTTGAGAAAAACGACCTTACCAAGGGGGCCTCCAACTTTCTCCCGCGTGAAAAGTTAGACGAGATACACTCGAGGCTCTCGGATTCCATATTCACCTGCTTCCCCGGCGACAACGCCCGAAACACATGCGAGGGCATTTCCTACCTGGGGGGCAAGACGGCTTACGCGAGCAGGATCGCTGATGATGCCGATGGAAAAATTTTCGAGGAAGCCATGCGCAGGCAAGGCATAGATTCCTTCCTCGAAAAAGGCCCGGGCAGCACTGGAAAAATCATAGCCTTCATAACTCGTGACGGCCAGCGCACCTTCGCTGTCGACATAGGAAACAGCAGGGACTATAATGGACTACCTGCGGGGGGGATAAAGAACTCGAACTTTCTCCACCTGACGCCCATCACGCTGCTGAAGGAGGGTGCGGTGGCCAGAAATGCCAGAGATGCAATAGATCTGGCCAAAGGGAATGGTGTCCGAATATCAATCTCCTTGGAAAGTCCGCCACTCATAAGTGAAAACAAGGACAGGATACAGAAAATTATCTCTCGCGCGGACGTGCTGTTTGCAAACGAGGAAGAGTTGAAAGCCTTGACCGGTTCCAGCTATCACGAAGCAGCCAGGGCCCTCAGCGAAACAGTGAAAATAGTTTGCCTCAAAAAATGTGAGAGGGGCTC
>JBDRCL010000048.1:0-7411 GCA_043821745.1 Methanobacteriota archaeon
GTGAGCTGCATGTCTGCCTCGATGAACTTGCGGACGAGAGAACCTTCATCCATAATGGATCCCCTAGACCAGCGTGAGCTGGCGTGGCAATTTCAACGCGTCTGTTGTCACGAGTTGTTCGTCCTGAATGGCAGCAATTGCGTGGGTCGGGTGAATGTTCAACTTTATCTCCTTCGTTCTGCCCTGGCGACCCTTGCTAATTATCTTGGCACTTATGACGCCAAGCATGTCCAACTCCGAAACCAAATCCCCAACTCGTCGCTGCGTCAAAATGTCCAAACCTGCCTGCTCGCACAAATCACGGTAGACCCCGTAAACATCCCCGCTCACTATCATCCGCGACGTCCTCTCCATGAGAACCACTATGCTGTAGAGAACCAACTTGGACTGGGTCGGAAGCGTCCTTATGACTTCAACCATCTTATCCTGCTCCACCTTCTCAAAAGCCCTCCTGACCTGCTCGACGCTCACCCTCTCCTCACCTTGGCGCTCCGCCAGCTCCCCCGCAACTCTTAGTAGGTCCAATGCCCTGCGCGCATCGCCGTGCTCCCGCGCGGCATGTGCCGCACAAAGAGAGATAACGCCGTCCTTGACCGCATCTTCCACGAAACTTATCTTGGCTCGCCTCTCCAAGATATCCTTGAGCTGAAGCGCGTTGTAGGGGTGGAAAACCAGCTCTTCCTCACTAAGGCTGCTCCTGACACGCGGGTCTAGATAGCTCATGAAGTTGAGATCATTCGATATGCCTATTATCGTGACCTTTGAATTTTTCAAGTCGGAGTTCATCCGCGTCAGGTTGTAGAGGACATCGTCGCCGCTCTTCAGGACCAGTTTGTCTATCTCATCAAGGACTATGACTGCAAGCTGCCTGTCGCTGTCCATAGCCCTGAAGAAGCATTTATAGACCTCGTCAGTTGGCCAGCCCGTCATCGGCACGCTCTCCGGCAAACCTTCCGAACTGTCTACGCCGTGCCTCAGCTCCTCCAAAAGTGTGTTCGCCAGAACGGCAAGTATCCTGTACTTTGTGTTCACCTCCCCGCAGTTTATGTAGACAAGCTTCACCTTGAGGGGCGCGCGATTGCTGACCAGGACCAGCTCTCTCGTGACGTATTTCACACTCGCTGTCTTTCCCGTGCCCGTCTTGCCGTAAATCAGTATGTTGGATGGAGTCTCCCCTCTCAACGGCGCCGCAAGTATCCGCGCGAGCTGATGTATTTGGCCGTCCCTATGTGGCAGCTCCTCTGGTGTATAGCTCGGCCTCAGATACTCCCTGTTTCTGAATATCGGCTTTGTCTCCAGCAACACGCTGAACAGACTTTCCTTCCTCATTTTTACCTACCTCCTCCCTAAACTCGAAAAACTCCCTCAGCCTCCTATTCCAATTCTCGACCGTCTCGGTAACATTATTCGCCAAGAAATGCTCCTCCGGCGTCAAGCCAGATGGAACTTCAGGCGAAAGCGCCAGCCTGATGAGCTTCGGCATCCTTAACTCGAGCAACGAAAAAGTTTGTGACATCAGTTCGTTCGCCGCCTCTTTTTTTCCTTCATGCAACAACGTCGAAACGCCGCGAGCAATCGAGTTGTAAAATCCCTCCGGAAGTGGGGACAGCTCCAAACTGCGCTCTTCCGCGAGAACCAGCATTCTAATTTCCGAGGCGGTGGTTGGTTGGTGGACCTCGGCCACGCCTTGCCTCTTCAGGACCGCCACATCCCACACCCAGAGCTCCAACTCATCCCCGGTTACCCAAGGCCCTATTTTCCTCTTCACGAGCTTGACTTCCGGTATATCCTTGAGTACGCGAACGCGCTGCTTCACTATTTCACCGCCCTGCTGACCATTCCCTGCTTTGGCTCGTAGAGGTGGCCTCTCTTTTTCTCTTCAGCTATCGTGAAATCGACGAATCTCCTCTCGATTTTTTCCGCTTCTGCCATCTGGAATACCTGTTCCAAGGGGGCCGCTCCGCCGTACTTCTCCTCCAGCTCCTCGATTATCTGCATCAGCCTGATGTGTTTATCTCGCTGTGATCTGGGTATTCCAGTCATAATCAGGTCTATGTCGACTCTACCCTTCTCAACGTCATAACCAGCGTCCCTAAGACAAGTCTTTATGAGTGAGATAGCACGGTTGACGTCTTCGACTGTCACTCGATCGCTCAATCTTAACCTGGCATTCGCCTTGGCGAGACGAATTATAGCCTCCAGTTGCCGCACCGTTATCGGGAGAGGGTCGCCCGCATCAGCTGCAGTCTTTCTCCAATCTACGAAAATGTCCTCTATCATTTTTTGAGCTTCCTTATTATCAAATTTGGGATTGATGTTCTTACGCGCGTATATCACGATCTTGCGGAGGAAATCCGGGTCGAATGGCGCTTTCAAAGCCTTGCCCGGGGCACTGTACAATTGTAAAACGTGCTGGGCAATCGACCTGTCATAGTCAGTTCGGGGTTCGTCCCTCATTATGAACACTAAATCAAACCGTGAGAGGATGACAGGGTCCAACGCGAGCTGCCTGAGTGCGGCTTCCTCTTTGTTGAATCTTCCCAGCTTCGGGTTTGAAGCCGCCAGTATCGCCGTGCGAGTATTAAGGGTTGCCATTATGCCAGCCTTGGCGACGCTGATAGTCTGTTGCTCCATGGATTCCAAGATGGCTGACCTGTCCTCATCCCTCATTTTCTCGAACTCATCTATACACGCAATTCCGCCATCGGCAATCACCAACGCTCCAGCTTCCAATGTCCAGCCGCCGCTTATCTCATCACGAACCGCCGCAGCAGTTATGCCGGCACCGGTGCTCTTCATACCTGATGTGTAAATTCCGCGAGGAGCGACGTTCGATATCCATTTCAGCATTTGACTCTTGGCCGTGCCTGGGTCTCCTGTCAGCAAAATATGTGTGTCACCACGCAACCTCGTGCCATCAGATAACGTTACAACATCGCACCCGAACAACTGCAAAGCGACCGCTTCTTTCAGGGCCTCATGACCATGAACTGCCGGCGCAATCGACTGGATTATGCTCGTCCTGAGCCACACGTCCTGTTTCGCCATTTCCTTTATTTTGGCCTCGTCCTCCGGCGTCAGGTCAATCTCCTCAACGCCCTTTTGCATGACCTCCACGTGACTGACAAACAGTATCTTGCGAAAAGTTGTCTTACGCTCTCGTTGTTGTGTTTCCTGAAAAACGCGGAGCGCACCGGTTATTAATACGTGATTGCCAGGTATCGCCTTGTCGACAAAATCGTCCCTAACTATGCAGTCCAACCTGCGCGGCATTCTCCCACCACGCAGCCTTTCAGGGGGCTCCTGCAATTGTATGCTCTGCCAGTCTCGGAAAACCGTGTTTTCGATGACGAGATCAAAAGGACCCTTCTTACCGCAGTTTGGATTCTCACAAAATAGTGGCTCCCTGAACAAATCGCCCGTCTGTGGCACCCTGTTCTCCTCCCCGCAGCGCCTGCACTTGAAAACTGCCTCTTTGGCCTCTGGCTTTACTTCCCCGGCACGAGTCATCACTCCCTCAATCTGGATGAACTTGCTGACGTGCTCTGCGCGGATACCTCTAATTTCGATTGTTTTGTCCGCGCCTTTCACCCTCAGCCGGAATCCAGATATTTTTGTTATGCTTCCCAATATCTCATCCGCGGCGTCAAGGAACAAAACAGGGGCATCAAGGAGGCTCTCGGCAAGCGCTTTGTCGAACTCCAAGAGCTTCTCGAAATCAACTACCAAGGACTTGCTGCCTGAGGCCGCTATCTTGCGCAGATCCTTCTGTATGTCTTTCCTATGTAGGAAATCCTCAAGCTTATCCTTCAAATTTGGCTCCAACAAGTTCACCTCAAACCTCGGCAAGATTTTAAGGGGCAAGGAAGGTATTTAGTCAAAGTGGTGAAAATTTTGAACTTAGTCTTTAAAAGGAGTGAACATTTTGAACGCGACTTACTAGTTATAACTGCAATTTTTTTCAGGCGCGACGACAAAACCTTTTCTATCAACAGAAGCGGTTTTTCAACTCCGTTAACCAATATCGGCATGTTTCCAACCTGATAAGAAGTATGCTGGTGATTTTTTCGACGTAACGGGGAGGGGGGTCGCCGAAAGTAATCCGAATATCATTTTTCTGTGTCTTTTAAGTTCATTTATGAAACAGGCTTAATAACACGTTTTTTTATTAAAACTCCTCTTTAATGCCACTTTTCGAGTGGAAACACAAGAAAACAGTGGAAGTGTAGGTGTGAAGCTTTAGTTTGGTGCATTAACTTACGATTTAAAATTCTAAAGCGGCAAGAAAAGCTGTTTATCTTATCTTTATGTACTCATAGGCCTGCGTATCCGACTCGAAACAATAATGAACCTTCTGGTAGCCCTGGCGGAAGTCAGCTACTTCGCCGACCAAGCGCTTTGGATCCTCGCCATCGATGACCACCCGCTTTATGAACTCAGCTATGCCCTTCATTTCGCCTTCTTTCATCCCCAATCGCGTAACTTCTGATGTGCCCAGTCGTATTCCACCAGGATTCTTGTAGTGACGCCCTTCTCTTGGGTCCCAAGGCAGCAGGTTTCGGTTTAAAATTATGTTCGCGTGCTCGAGCTTTTGCTCCAGAGCCCCGCCATCCCCTTGTTTTGTAACGTCGACAACCAATGTATGTGAATCTGTGAACCCCAAATCCGGACATAAAACCGAAAATCCCTGGTCGTGGAGTGCTTTTCCGAGCGCCTTTGCATTTTTCACTATCTGTAAGGTGTACTCCTTTCCGAATTCCAACATCTCTGCCAGCGCAATGGTCAAAGCGGCTACGGCATGCAGGTGATGGTTGCTAACAATGCCGGGAAAAACTCCCTTGTTTATGGACTCTGCCAGCTCTCTCTTGCACAAAATCATCCCGTGCTGTGGTCCGGGAAGTGTTTTGTGGGTGCTACAGGTCATTACCTCGGCTCCTTCACGAAGCGGGTCTTGGAACTGGCCACCCGCTATTAAACCCGATACGTGGGCGGCATCATACATGACGTGGGCCCCAGTCTCCTTTGCGACCTTACTGAGCTCTTTGACCGGATGTGGGAAGAGGAAGAGACTGCCGCCGAGCGTTACCAACTTCGGTTTAACCTCAGCTATCTTATTTGCGGCAGCGTCGGCATCTATATTCATGCGCTTCTCATCCAATGGCAGATACTCAACTTCCAGACCATGGACTGCCCCGGCAGTCCCGCCGAACTTCTTTTTGGACATACTTATGTGTCCGCCAGAAGCAACAGACAGGCACATCATCGTGTCACCCGGTTCTGTTAGAGCTGTAAACGACGCAAGATTGGCGGTTAGCCCTGAAACAGGTTGAACGTTCGCGTGCTCGGCCTTGAAGAGTTCTCTGGCGAGTTCCATAGCAATAATCTCAACTTGGTCAATGTAAGTGCAACCAGCATATACCCTTTCACCTGGCCACCCTTCGGCGTATCGATGCTGAAAATCGCAAATCATAGCTTCCCTGACGGCTGGGCTTGTCACGTTCTCGCTAGCTATTAGAGGTATTACTGACTTGAACCAGTCGTGGTGCTTCTGCAAAAGACTCAGCGTCTGGTCGTATGCTTCTCTCGGTCGCAAATCATCCACCCTAACCGGACTTCTCTCACTTTACTCACATATAATTTTAACTGAAATCTTGTAGGTATGCCGGCTGATTAACAGGAGCGAAAAACTGGAGAAACTTTTATCAGGGGAATTGTTACGAGGACTCAAAATTACGCCACTCGATCCGTTTGAAATTTAGACCTTGCCACCAAAAATTTAAGCGAGCAATTGTAAATTTGGGTGTGGATATGTATGTTTAAAGACTTTAGGGAATATTTGGAACTTCTTGAGTCGAAGGACGACTTGATAAGAATAAAGAAAGAGGTGAGCACCAAATATGAAATTGCTGCGTTCATAAGAAAGACATCAGATATCCAAGGACCAGCTCTTTTATTCGAAAACGTGAAGGGCTCCAAAATACGGGGCGTTGCTGGGCGGACTGTAAGATGATTTTCCCATGACAACTCCGCCTTCCTTGGTAGAGTAAATGGTCTTTTTAACCACTTCGGATATCGAAATCCTCTTATTTTTACCTCTGACCTTAACTTCTCCATTCTCAACCATTAACTTCTCAGAATCGACATTGAGTATTTTCGAGGCTCTGGTGATTATCTGCATCTTGGCATCCCTAGCTGCTTCCTTAACAGCATTGCCCATCATATAAGTCGTCCTGCTGCCGTAGGAACCCGGATCATAGGGCACGCTCGCGGTGTCCCCGGTTACGATGTTTATATTTTCGAGGGACATGCCAAGCTCTTCCGCAGCTATCTTTGCCAAAAGCGTCGACGACCCCTGGCCCATATCGGCGGCTCCGAAATGTGCCGTAGCTGTGCCGTCGTCATTAACCTTCACCAACGCGGAGCTGCACTCTGATCCGTACGGGAAAACATTGCTGTTGTGCATGAAGCAGGCCATTCCAATTCCCCTCCACCTATTGCCCTTTTTCGTCCTCGCTGACCTGCGTTTCTTCGTCCATTCTGCCTTCTCCGCGCCCCTCTCTATGCACTCCTGCAAACCGCAACTCCCCAGCCTTATCCCAGTTCCGTGATTCATATCGCCCTCCCGGATGGTGTTTTTCAGCTTAAATTCTAAGGGGTCCATCCCTATTTTTTCGGCTATTTCATCCATATGTGTGTCAACCGCAAAGTTGTGCTGAGGATTTCCATAACCCCTAAAAGCAGCTGCAACCGGCGTATTGGTATACACACCAAACCCCTCAAACCTCACATTTTCGCACCGGTACAGGCCTATCTCCCTGGTGCTCATGGCCCCCACAACTCCCGGGGTGGCTCCGGCGTAAGCTCCACCGTTTAAAACTGCTTTTATGTGTCTGGCGGTCAAGGTGCCATCATTTTTCACGCCAGTTTTCACGCAAATAACGGAAGGGTGACGGGTACGTGTCCCGACAAACACTTCTTCCCTTGTCAATATTAGTTTCACAGGCCTGCCCGTCTTTACGGAAAATAGCGCACAAAGCGGCTCTACTAGTATCTCATCTTTACCTCCGAACCCACCACCTGTGGAGGTTTTTATTACCCTAATCTTACTCATTTTAATTCCAAGTACTTCATTTATAATTCTCAGTACCTGAAAAGGAATCTGAGTAGTGGACCAAACAGTGATATCGCCAGAAACTTTGTTGTAGTCGGCCAAGCACCCGTGCGGCTCCATGGCGCAATGCGCCTGAATTGAAGTCTCATATCTGCCCTCGAAAATATGGTCGGCTTCTCTGAATCCCTTCTCGATGTCTCCCCATTCATTTCTCACGCGGATAACGATGTTTTGATCCTTGGCTTCGTGAATCTTCGGTGAGCTTGGTTTCATTGCCTCCTCAGGGTCGAAGACAGCGGG
>JBDRCL010000049.1:0-2392 GCA_043821745.1 Methanobacteriota archaeon
TCTCTTATTGAAAATGCATTAGTCTCGACACTAGTGGTTCTTTTTCAGTATGTAAACAAAATTAAGCAAATTAACATTCAGGCAATAGAAGAAGTAAATTCTTAATTTTAGCATAACAAGGCTTTTGCAGCGGACGCAAAAAGCCGCGCCGCTGAAAAGCGGCGTTATCTTGGTGGTAACAATATCCTTGACATGTATGCATGAATGATGCATATTGATGCACATGAGAACGACATTAAACATAGATGACCAAATACTGGAAAAAGCGTCCCAATTGACAGGAATCAATGAAAAGACGGCCCTTGTTCGACTCGGCCTAGAAGCTCTGATTGCACGGGAAAGCAGTAAGCGGTTAGCCCAATTGGGTAGCTCGGAAAGGAATCTGCGCCCAATTCCACGCCGCCGATCAAAGGCACCATAGCCATGGTGCTCGTTGATACATCAGTCTGGGTCAATCATTTTCGGCGTGGAGAGCATCACCTCGCGAAGCTTTTAATGGATGCGGAGGTTGCTTGCCACTCTTTTATTATTGGGGAGCTTGCTTGCGGTAATATCGGTAACCGCGCTGAGATCCTAAATTTGCTCCGATCCCTTCCTTTAACTCCAGCCATCGATTTGGATGAATATCTGTATTTTGTTGAACGGAACCAATTGCATGGAATTGGAATAGGTTTCGTCGATGTACATTTATTAGCGTCAGCGAAGCTGTCCGGAATGCCATTGTGGACTAACGATAAAAAATTGCATCATGCGGCATCCAGTTTAGATCTGTCTTACAACATCAAAAGATAACAAATCATTGGAGCTGATCTGAAAAAGCTGGCGCTTTTTCAGATCAGCTCAATTCCGCGTTCGCCAAGAGTACATAAGGGGGCCACTTGAAACGAGACAGTATTCTTTTCGCCGTACCCCTCTATAGGGAATCTGAGGACGAGTATTACTCAAACTTGAATAAACGTGACAGGATTAGTCAGGAGCGGCAGAAATGTGTAATGAAGAAGTTTCTTGGTGCGGCCTACCGCTCAGATCAAGTTGCCGCAGATCCTCCATTCCCAGTCTCTCCACGCAACGCATGGAAATATAATCGCATAATAGGGTGGATCGAGTTCTACTCAGACCGGAAGACCGTTAAGGCCGACTTGTGGCTATCAAAAGGCAAAAGGCCGCCACCGAACTTCAGCAGCGTTACCTTGGAGCAGAAAGGGAAGATTGCTGACGTGTGTCTTGCTCACGCCGTAGACAATTCCGAGCTTAGATTAGCTTTTGCAGCCTTTCTTGAGAACTTCGAGCACTGTAGATACCGGGTAGCGGGTTGTCAGAAATTGTTCGTAGACAAAGCTGCTCTGCTTCGACATCTCGAGTTCATGGACCTCAAGGGGCTGATTGATAGAATTGAGGGTGACCGGAGGCACAAGTAACTATACACACGATAGAAGCGGAGGTGGGCATGTTGAAAGTGGGCGCGTGGTTAACGAGTGTTCTTTTTCTCTCCTTTCTTCTGATCCCAGCAGTGCAAGCGGGCATGGCCGAGCTGCCGATATCGGAGGTGCTTTCACTGGCCAAGAGCGGCAACGCAGACGCGCAGGACGAGTTGGGGTTCCGTTATGCCAGCAGCGTAGACGTTGATGAGGACTATGGTCTAGCCGCCAAGTGGTATCACGCAGCAGCAGAACAAGGGCACGTGGCGGCACAAAACGAATTAGGCGGCTTCTATGACAAGGGCATAGGGGTTCAGAAGGACCCGGCAAGAGCCGCTTACTGGTATGAAAAGGCAGCGGCTCAAGGCTACGCGCCGGCCCAATTCAACCTTTCGCTGAAACTGAGCGCCGGCGAAGGAGTGGCAAAGGATCAAGTCCTCGCTTCCAAGTGGCTAAGGAGAGCCGCTGAGGCTGGCTGGGCTCAGGCTGAGTATAACCTGGGCGTAAAATATGTTGGCGGCGTAGGGGTCAAGAGGGACCCCGGAGAAGCTGCTAAGTGGTTTCGGCGATCTGCAGATCATGGCTTTCCAATGGCTATGTTCAACTTAGCGAATAGCTATCTTACCGGGGCCGGAGTAAAGAAGGACCTAACCGAGGCGTATAAATGGCTTTACCTTGCCGCAGGTAAGGGAGCAAGACAAAAGGAAATAACTCTAAGGGCAGGAAAACAATCGAGGAAAATGACCCATTCTGAAATGACAGTGTGGCTGTATGCCCTGGAGGGTGAGGAATTGAACCGAGCGGAGCACGGTCTCGTAATGATGGGGGAGGCTATGACAAACGCTCAGAGCTCCTCCGCAATAGGACAGGCAAACGCCTGGTCTCCGAAAGACTAGCCGTGGAACGCTACTAGCCCAAGCAATAAATGGGCGAACAATCAAATGCACCGGACGCCTTCGTCGCCGGTGATTTGT
>JBDRCL010000050.1:0-3196 GCA_043821745.1 Methanobacteriota archaeon
AGGAGGTTAGTTGTGACTCAAAGCTAGGTTGCCCAGTTGACCGGGCAACCTAAAACATGAGTCACTCAGTGTTCGCCGTCAGCCGGTTTGAAAACCGCAATGGTGTTATCTCGTGGCGGGTCGATGGCCGTCTCAACGGTCTGCGCATTCGCCGCAACTTCAAAACCCAAGAGGAAGCCGCCGCTGAAAAAGCGGTGCTCGACCTCAAAGCGCTACAACTCGAATCGGGCATGAGGTCGGTGCCCACGTTTCTCACTGAGGAGCAGGTGCGCGAGGCCGAGGCGCTGTTCAGCCGCCTCAAGAAGAGTTCTCGCACCCTCTCCTTCTGCGTGGATTACACCTTCGCAAACTATCAGGAGCCAGAGAGCCGGAAACCGCTCAAGGACGCGGTCGCGGCTTACATCGCCACGAAGGATCACGAATTCGAACAAGACCACATTTCGGAATCCCATCTCGTTTTCCTAAAACGCTCCTTCAAGCGCTTCCTGCGCCACTTCCCCAAGGTGACCGTCGCTGAACTCACGGTGGAGCGGCTGATCGCCTTTTTCAACCTCGGGAAGCCTTCCCTGAAAACCTACAACAACCGCCGGGGCCTCATCTCGACCTTCCTCAAATTCTCGTTCCAGCGCGGCTGGATCGTCGCCAACCCGATTGCCAAGGTGCCCCATCACCGGATTCGCCGGAAACGCGGTTCCGCCGCCACCCTTTCCGCCACCCAGTCAGAAGCACTCATGAAGCACGTCGAGGGACTTGAAGGCGGGCGCTACGTGCCGTTCTTCGCGCTCTGCTTGTTCGCCGGTATTCGGCCCTGCCTGCGCACGGGTGAAATCCTCCGACTCAAACCCGAGTTGGTGAATTTGGAGGCTGGCGTCATCAACATCACGGCGGAGGTTTCCAAGGTGCGCGAACCTCGCAAGGTCACGATTTCCCCCAACCTCGCCGCGTGGCTCGAAGCCTACCCGTTGGAGAAATTCCCCATCGTCCCGAAAAACTTCCAGCATGTCCGGTCCAGGATCGCCAAGAAGTTCGGCCTGTCGCACGACATCATGCGGCACACGTTCATTTCCATGTTCGTTGCCAAATACCGCTCTGTCGGGGAAGCCTCCCTGCAAGCGGGCAACTCCGAGGGCATCATCCGCAAGCACTACCTCGACCTGAAGAGCCAGACCGAGGCGGAATCGTTTTACGGAATCATGCCCCGCCAGCCGGCCGAGCCCGTCCAAGAAATGCTGCCCATTGCCGTTTAAGTCGGAACGGAGCCGGTCAGCACAGGAAGTCGCCTGATTGACCGGCTCCCATGGGTATGAAAACACCCACCGTCACCTCGCCCGGTCAGAGCAACCTCACCGACATCGTTGGCCTCCGTGTCTCCGGCGTCTTTCCCAAGAACAACGAACCCTCGATCCGCACCCTGCGCGAATGGACCAAGCTCCGGCGCATCCCCTACCACCGTGTCGGCCACTTCGTTTATTTTGATCCGGCCGAGGTGGCCCTCCACATCCGCACGCGCCTAAAAGTGCCCGCACGCGGCGAATAAACCAACTGCGCGCCCCGTCCGCTATCCGGACGGGGGTTTTTATGTCAAAAAACGACATGAGGCATGTCGCTTGCCAAATCCCTCGCTTCTGACCGCAGGAAACGCGAAACGCTTGTTAAGCCTGCAAACACAGATGGAAGAAACATCCCCCCAAATAAAGATTTCGCAATCCGGTGTTCACGGCACCGGATTTTTTATCGTCTTAAAGTATCTCCAGCTAAGGTATGAACAAAGGCCGTCAAGATCGGGGAAAATCGTGGCATGATGCACCCCCATTATGCCCAAAAGCTTTCTTATTTCAGGAAATTTTCCATACGGTATCGTGATCTTTATTAATCTGTCTATGAATTGACGGTTCTTATCGAGTGCCACAAACTTATCACCATCATTAAGGCGGTGCACCGTAAAGAGTCCCGCTTGAGCAGATATTCTTCTGGAGACGACACTCCCTCGGAATATTTTGGTCTTCCCGTTATCAAAAGGAGAGTCTTCATCCTCTTCCTGTTTAAAGTCTCCAACTTCTGACTTAAGTATCCACACTACTCCCGATTGTGTTTTTAGATTTGTGTCGCGGGGGGGCTCGCCCACTGCAAACCATAAGGCGACCAATGCGCTGTAAGTCCAATCCAGTAATCGCGTTGGCAGCCCATGATGTTGTGCCAACGCTAATACATCCCAATTATTCTCAGGTTTAAATTCGGAGAGCGGTAGGAGGCCCCGCTTGAAATCCGCAAGTATCAGCTTTTCTATTTTCTCAAACGTGCCATGCGGCGTCAATCTACCCAATTTAGGCAACAGCTCTCTATCAATAGGTTGCCCCCTGAATAATAGATCAGCATTGTTTCCCGCCTCTTCCGACTTCTTTTTTATACTATCTACAAGAGCGACATATTCAGGGATACTCGAAAATGGAGTTGATGGAATTTTGCTCACAGTTGAATCTTGGGTTTTCGGGCATCACAGCTTCGCCAAATCCATCTTCTTGAGCTGCTGTTTGAGAATTTTCCCCGACTTGAATTTCACGACGGCGCGCGCAGGGATCACGACTTCGTTTTCAGGCTTGTTGGGATTGCGACCCACGCGGGATTTGCGCCGCTGGACTTCCAGCACGCCGAAGTTTCTCAATTCCACGTTTCTCCCCTCACTGAGGGCCTTCTGGATAATGTCCAAAATCATTTGGACGGTGCTCACGACTTCCTTCTGGGGGAACCCGGTCTTCTCGTAGATTTCGAGGACGATTTCGCGCTTGGTCAGGTTTGCCATGTATCCCGTTACTAGCTGGAACCCATCAGCACTCCAGCCATTTCCAAGTGCATCCGTTGCCTAAAAAAGCGGCGGGAGTCAAAGCCCCCGCCGCTCGAATGAAATCCGCGTTAAACGCGAACGCCTTTGGACGCCTGCACCGTTTGGTTGGCGGCCTCTGATTTGGCGGCGTTGATGAACGCACGTTCCCGATGTTCGTCGGGCACGTTGCGCAGCCGCTCCTCGATCTTGGCCTTCACCTCGGGAAACCCGATCATGAAGAGCAGGCCCAATCCGTATTGGAACCCGGTCTTAACGTTGGAGGGAATCTGGGCCAGAGGCAGCGTGGCCGCCTCGAGTTTTGCACTGAGCAGGTGAATCGCGAGCGACGCACCGAGGAATGATTTTGGAATTCTC
>JBDRCL010000051.1:0-13869 GCA_043821745.1 Methanobacteriota archaeon
CGTGAGAAATCTCCGCATATGCCGAGTGGAGAACGTGGCTGGCGATGGACACATGAAGGACTGGAACATAGACGGCAATAACTTCAGGTTACTTGTAAAAAGAGTTTCAAATGTATAGGTCTGGCCCTTGGTCTCATTGCCCTGTGACGATTGTAATGGTGGAAAAGAAGATACGCCAAATTTTAATGATTTAAGTTAGTTGTTCCCAAGATTGAAAGGGATACGCGTGGTAAAGTCGTCCGAGATATCAGGCTTTTATAGGCTGAGCCCGGAGGAGAGGCTTAAGCTGGTGAAGGAGTTCGCCGGACTGGCCGATGACGAGGCGGAACAACTGCAGAGGACAGGCGTGCTCAGCATCGAGCAGACGAACCGCATGATTGAGAACGTGGTGGGCGTCACCCAACTCCCCTTAGGGATAGCCACGAATTTCCTGATCAACGGAAAGGACTACCTCATCCCTATGGTAACTGAGGAACCCTCCGTGGTGGCTGCTGCATCCAACGCAGCCAAGATGGCACGACCAAAGGGAGGTTTCCTTACCGAGGGCACGCTCCCGATAATGATAGGCCAGATACAGCTGACCGACGTTGAAAACCCGCTTTTGGTGAAGGATAAAATCATCGGGAAAATGATGAAGATTTTAGAGAAGGCAAACGAGCAGGACCCTATCTTGGTGAAACTGGGCGGAGGAGCGGTCGGGCTGGACGTTAGGGTGGTCGACTCGGCCATCGGCCAGATGGTGATAATACACCTTCTCGTTGACGTCCGGGACGCTATGGGGGCGAACGTGGTCAACACAATGTGCGAGGCCATCGCGCCCATGATAGAGGAGCTCACCGGCGGCAGAGTATTCCTAAGGATAGTCTCGAACCTTGCGATCCACCGCTTGGCCCGCGCGAAGGCGGTCTTCTCAAAGGAGGCGTTGGGCGGCAAGGAGGTCGTCGATGGGATTTTGAAGGCTTACGCGTTCGCCGCCGCCGATCCTTTTCGCGGAGCTACCCACAACAAGGGAGTGATGAATGGAGTCGTCGCCGTGGCGTTAGCGACGGTGAACGACACTCGAGCGCTGGAGGCCGGCGCGCACGCTTACGCCGCGATAGACGGGGTGTACAGGCCCCTCAGCCACTGGTCCCGGACAGACGATGGGGACTTGGTCGGTAGCATAGAGCTTCCAGTAGCCGTGGGCGTGATCGGTGGGGCCACAGCGGTACATCCTGTGGCGAAAATATGCCGAAAGATATTGCAGATGCCGTCTGCGAGGGAACTTGGAGAGATAATGGCCGCCGTAGGTCTTGCGAATAACTTGGCAGCGATGCGGGCACTGGCAACGGAGGGCATCCAGAGGGGGCACCTGAAATTGCACGCGAAGAACGTTGCTGTCACGGCCGGAGCTTCGGGAGAGCTAATCGATGTTGTTGCCAGTCGCATGGTGGAAGATGGCAAGGTCAGCTTTGACCGGGCAACTGAGATCCTGAAAGAAGTCGAGAAAAAGAGCCATTGAGGACGTGCATCTCTTTTCGTGCAAAACAGCTGAGCTTATCTGCTTGGGTTTTCAAAAAAATCTTTAAGCCCTCGGCAGACAATTGTTTCGGGGCTGGACGTGAACATGGTTTTTGAGGAGATGGTTCAGAAGATCTTAGAGTCCTCCAAGCTGAGCCGCGACGAGTTGATGTCCAAGATTCGCGCCAAACAGGATGAGCTTGGCGGCTTCGTTACGTTGGAAGGCGCCGCCAACATCGTCGCTCGCGAGCTCGGTATAGTCTTCGAGCACAAGGAACCAGAGGTCCGTGCCCTACGTATCGAAGACCTGATACCGGGGATGTCCAAGGTGGATGTCCTGGCACGGGTTGTCAGGATTAGGGAACCAAGGGAGTTTCAAAGGTCCGGCGGCAAGCCGGGTCAGGTCGGGAGCATAATCCTCCAGGACTCGACAGGGGAGGTAAGGCTGACACTGTGGGATGAAAAGTCATCTTTCATCAAGCAAGGTGGGTTGAAAAAGGGCGATATCGTCAGGGTCCAGAACGCATACGTTCGACAGGGAATCGATAAGCGGCCAGAGCTTAGCCTTGGCGCGCGGGGTTTGATTAACCTTTGCGCGGACCATCCGCGGGTAAAGGAGCTCCCCCCGATTTCTGATGCCATAACGAGGATTGCGGATTTGACATCAGAGATGAGGGAAGTCGACGTTGCAGGCAGGGCGGTCACGACTAGCGATGTCAGGGTTTTTGACCGTTCGGATGGGACTACGGGCAGGGTCTCGACGCTGATACTAATGGACCGTACTGGGCAGGTGAGAGTGTCTCTGTGGGAAGAGTGGACGGAGATCGCGAAAAGTCTGAAGCGCGGGGAAGCCGTGATGCTGGAAAACGCCGCAGTCAGGTCTGGGCTTGGTGGCCGCGTTGAATTGAGTCTTGGTTCCAGCGGTAGGCTGGTTAAGAATCCTCCGGAAGTCGGCGAGCTGCCGGAATTGATAGATCGCCCGCTCAAGTTGGGTGAAGTCGAGGTTGACATGCATTCGCTTGATCTGGCGGCCATGGTAACGCGTAAACTTCCGTTGCGCGAGTTCAAGCGCGGCGATGGCTCCATGGGCAAGGTGGCTAGCGTCGTCTTGGCCGATGATACCGGGTCTCTGCGTGCATCGTTCTGGGATGCCGCAGCGGATCTTACCCAGAAGATGCAGGTCAATGATGTCGTGATGTTGAGGAACGCTTACACTCGAGCCGGCTTGGGCGGCAGGCCCGAGATATATGTTGGCAGGGCTACTCGGGTCGAGATAAACCCGCCTGACGTGAAGGTCGCTGAGCCCAAGTCTCACATATTAAAAATCGGAGAGCTGGAGCCAAACTTTGACTCGATTGAAGTGGTCGGCAGGGTGATTGGTGTAACTGGCCAGCGTGAGTTCACGCGGCCGGACGGCACGAAGGGAAAGGTGGCGTCTATCATCATAGGCGACGAGTCGGGAACGGCTAGGGTTTCTCTCTGGCAGGAGCATGCGGAGAAGGTTGACCAAATCGCGGTTGGTGATGCAGTGAGATTGACCGACAGTTACACTACGTTGGGCCTTCTCGGTCAGCCGGAGCTACATTTGGGCAAACAAGGGCAACTGGAACTGAACCCGAGCGTAGAGCTCCCGCCGGCTGAGGAGATGAGGGTCACACCACGAACAGCAGAGAGGCTGGAGATATCAGAAATTGAGAGGGAAGGGATGCAGGTGCAGGTTCGAGGTACGGTGATACAGGTTTTCCACCGTCGCCCGATATTCGATGTCTGCCCCAGTTGCGGTCGGAGCATTGGTGGTTCCGAAACCAGTTTGGTCTGCGAGGAGTGCGGGAAGATCGTCACGCCCGGTCACCGCGTGGTGGTCAGTCTTCTTTTGGATGACGGCGCTGGAAATATCCGAGTCGCGTTGTTTGGAGACGTTGCCGAGCGATTGCTTGGTATGGACGCTCAACAAGTTCATGAAGTGCTAAAGAGCAAACCCGACATCGCTGAATTTTACGGTGGGTTGAAGCTGGTAAGCAGGGAGTTGGTGATATACGGAACCACTAAGCGGGACAAGTATTTCGACCAGCTCGAGCTCAGGGTTTCTGATTTCCAGGTGCCCGACCCGATGCTGGAGGCCAAGATGCTGCTCAAAAAGCTAAAAGAAACGGCGTGAAAATATATAGGGGAAAG
This sequence comes from Methanobacteriota archaeon, assembly GCA_043821745.1. Taxonomy (GTDB): domain Archaea; phylum Hadarchaeota; class Hadarchaeia; order Hadarchaeales; family Hadarchaeaceae; genus Hadarchaeum. Next base: position 3,676 of record JBDRCL010000051.1, read on the forward strand.
ATTTTGGCAGAAGTCACCAAAAAATTGATAGAAAACTTGCCGGGGGTCGGCGAGGCAACGGCAGAGAAGCTCCGCGAGTCTGGCTACCGCACCGTTGAGTCGATAGCGGTGGCAACCGTGGCTGAATTACGCGAAGCTGCGGAGCTGGGTGAGACCCAGTCCAAGAAAATAATTTCCGCGGCCAGAGAAGCAGCCGATTTTTGTTCTTTTGTAACTGCTGACAAGATCATGGAGCGTAGAGAAAAGGTCGGCCTGATAACGACAGGCAGTGCCTCGCTAGACGACCTCCTCGGAGGAGGGGTAGAAACCCAAGCCGTGACCGAAACATTCGGGGAATTTGGTTCCGGCAAAACGCAGCTCGCGCATCAGCTCTGCGTTAACATTCAGCTGCCGAGGGAGCAGAAGGGGCTGGACTCCAAGGCAATATTCATAGACACCGAGAACACTTTCAGGCCGGAGCGGATCAGGGACATGTCTCTCAGCGTGGGGCTTGACCCGGTGAAAACCCTGCAGAACATCTACTACGTCAGGTCCTACAACACAGATCAGCAGATTTTGATAGCTGAAAAGGCCGAGGAGATGGTCGAGAAGGAGAACATACACCTGATCGTCGTTGACTCCATAACTGCACAGTTCAGGGCCGAGTTCACGGGGAGGGAGACTTTAGCCCCAAGGCAGCAGAAACTGAACCGGCACCTCATGACCCTGCACAGGATCGCAGATCTGAACGATCTCGCTGTCTTCGTGACCAATCAAGTCCAAGCGAGGCCGGACGTTTTCTTCGGGGACCCGACTAGGCCCATCGGCGGTCACATACTCGCCCACTCCGCGACGACCCGCATATACCTCCGAAAGTCAAAGGAGCAGAGGAGAATAGCCCGCATTTTCGACAGCCCGAACCTGCCCGAGCATGAGGCAATTTTCAAGATCACCGAGCAAGGGATAAAGGATTGAAGGGGGAAGTTTTTTGATCAGGCTCCTCGCTGTCGACATTGACGGCACTTTAACTTACAGGGACAGAAGGCTGGATTTGGCTTCAGTAGAGGCTATTCGCAAGGCTGAGGACGCTGGCATCTCGGTTGTGATAGCGACCGGAAATCTTTTCAGATACGCGGAGGCTGCGGCCACGCTCATCGGCACGTCAGGTCCCCTGATAGCGGAGGACGGAGGAATCGTCTTTGATTTTTGTAAAGAGAAGATGTACGTGCTCGGCGATAGGGTTGACGCAGACAAGGGGCTAGCGGCACTTGAGATGGTTTTCGGAAAGCTAGAGCTTACGAGGAGCTCATCGGACCGCCTCACTGGGGTCACGATTAAGGGGTTCATCAACTTGGATGAAGTGAGGAGGGTTATCCAGCGTGAGGGCTTGCCCGTCGTGGCCGTACATTCTGGCCTGGCAATTCACTTGCGGAGGCCAGAGGTCAACAAGGGTAACGCTCTCAAAGAAGTCTCCTCGATAACAAAGGTGCCATTGTCCGAGATAGCCGCAATCGGCGATGGTTCGAACGACGTTGAGATGCTGCAGTTTGCAGGGCTGAGCTTTGCAGTCGCCAACTCTGTTGAGGAGGCAAAGAGGGCTTCCACTCACGTTACAAGTTCGCCACACGGAAAAGGCGTTGCCGAAGCCGTGGAGGAGATACTCAAGCTTTCTGGCCGGATATAGTTTATTCTATCCATTCGACAGCGTTTTGGCAAAACTAGCCCGGTAAACGATATTCTAAAATTAACAACACTTGATTACATATTGATATCGTGAATTAAAACAGGATGATTAGATGAAGATTGGGCTAGTGTCGGACATCCACTCCAACCTCGCAGCGTTCAAGGCGGTCTTGAAGGACATGCCGAAGGTCGACAAGATCATCTGCGTTGGTGACCTAGTGGGTTACGCCGCCGAGCCCAACGAGGTCGTGAAATTGGCCAGGTCAAAGGGGATAAAGTCGGTCATGGGAAATCACGATCACGCGGCCGTTACCAAGGACGTCAGAGGTTTCAACGATAGGGCTGCGGCAGCTGCTATCTGGACGTCGAACAAACTGTCTGCGGAAAACAAGAATTACCTAGCATCTCTTCCCACTCACCTCAAGCTGAAATTGGGTGGTCAAGAGTTGTACTTTGTTCATGGGAGTCCTCGCGACCCACTTAATGAGTATATTTTCCCTGATTTTTCAAACAGGGACATGGCCAAGGTGACAAAGGGCGTTGAAGCGGACATAATCGTGCTCGGGCACACTCACATCCCGATGAAATACACCATACTGGGAAAAAACATCATCAACCCTGGCGGAGTTGGGCAGCCACGAGATCGAGACCCCAGGGCGAGCTATGCGGTAGTTAATTTTGACAAAGGGGTTGAAATCAGATTCTGGCGGGTCGAATATGATATTGAGGCAACGGCCGAAAAAATAAAATCTTCGAATCTGCCAGAAGAGCTTGCAACTAGATTATTCTTTGGATGGTAAATACGGTAATCCCGATGGCAAAGTTTCGTGAGTAGCTCTTGGTTGAGCTTTTAGTTGTTGGATGGCTAGGACTCTCTCGTTCACTACGACATAGTCTCTTATCGACATCACGGCGCTGAAAGGTATCAGCGCGTTCCCGCTTACGTCGCGCTGCATGCCTCCAACGGCTTCCCTTGTGGACGGCCTGACCACGATTGTGACGATCTTGCCGTCTTTCTCGTCGAAAAGTATGTCGCTGATTCGGCCTATCTGAAGGCCCCTGTCAGAGATAACACCGACGGATTTTAACTTACTTGCTAGAATCTGTGCCAGGCTCTGACCTCCGCCATAAGTTTGATTCAAACCCTTAAAAAGGTTTTAATAATGCATGTTGGTGGCATCTTGCGCGGCGCGCTTCGGAATCCTATCGACGAAGGACTGGTATGATTTTTCCACCTCGGGCGAGATCGAAGGTCTCACCATTTCCATGGCATCTTTGAATTGCTGCATTTTGACCTCTTTGCCCTTGATGTCCTTACGCAGCACCAGCATCGCAGCCTCACGGCAGAGCGAGGCCAGGTCGGAGCCGGAGTAGCCCTCTGTTTCTTTGGCGATCAGTTCGAGGTCCACGTCCTTCGTTAGGGACATTTTCTTGGTGTGGATTTTCAGTATGTCCAAGCGGGTCTTCTTCTCCGGGCCCGATATGAGCACAAGCCTGTCGAATCGGCCCGGGCGTATCAGTGCGGGGTCAACCAAGTCTGGGCGGTTAGTGGAACCGATCACGACGACGTTCTCCAACTTTTCCAAGCCATCAAGTTCTGTCAGCAGCTGGCTTATCACGCGTTCGGTGACGTTTGAGTCCCCCATCCCAGAGCCTCGCCTGGGCACCAACGCGTCGATCTCGTCGAAGAACACGATCGCAGGGGCGGCCATCTTAGCCTTGTGGAAGGTCTCCCTCACCCCGCGTTCGGATTCGCCGACCCATTTCGAATTGTGAAGTAGCATGGGTAAGTTACCACCGGTGAATGATGAGATTCCCGTTTCCAAGTCGTACATCCACCGAGGTGCCGAGCGCCGCTTATTTACCACTCGTGTCCAACTCAAATCGCCTTTAGATATTATTCTTAGCGATCGGTAGGTTTCAGAAGTCTTGAAATCTGGCGTCGCGTACCGATCTATATATTCAAATATTCTCTGGATTCTAATTTTTCCGCATCGTTTACGTTGACTGATTACTCCCTCAAAGAGGCCTTCAGGAATCTCCTTGCCATAGCGCAAATTGAGCGTTTCTTTGGCTTTTCTGATCAAGCCTGAGACATCCGGGACGCGATATTGAGCGTTATATTGGCGCCGGATTCTTTCCCCGGGTTTTGTTCCAAATATCACTTGTTTGGTTTTTTGCATCTCAAGCTTTCCAGAAATTGTTATGAGGTACATTCCGTCTTTCCTTTTCCAAAACTTGTACTTTACACCGAGGGCGGTTAGCACGTAGGCTATCCCTTCGATGAGCTCCCGACTCATTGTGCCGTACTCGATCTTCTTGTCACCAATGTATCCATCTCCCCCGTAGGCTCCTCTGAGAAAGCTAGACATCACATCCGCTGATGATTTTAAGATTTGATGGGGTATTTTAATGATGTGGGATTTTTTACGGTTCAATTTCATACCTAATATGCTCTCGAGGTATAACACTAACGGAGTTGAATACACAGTAATCCTCACGCCATCTTTATATTCTGCGATTCGTTTCTTCGGGACGAACATTTGAAACAGTTTAATTATTCGCTCACGCTTCGTAGCGTCAGCACAACAGATAGTAACCCCTTCCTTGGAGATGTTGCCCTCTGCTGCGAACCACCCCAAAAACTCTGCCAGTTCAGAAGTCAAGTACTTGGGCAGCCTCGTAATGGTTTTTGTGCTGAATATTTTGACATAGTAGCTGCCGCTGTCCTGTTTAATGAGTTTTAGATGTTTGTTTTTCGGTAGCTCTATCGTGGCATCTTTGTCGAATGCGCCGGTGATAGCCGGGGCGGCAACGTAGTCTCCAGAGCTCAGGGATTGGGCCTTGATCCACTGGATTTTCCCGTTTCGCAATGTCAGGAAAGGTTGGTTCGCTGAGACATCTAGCTTTGCACTGTTTGAGAAGTCTAGGTGATATGCGTCGGCCACGTGAAGTTTGTGAATACGTTTGACTTGAGTTTTCACGATTTTACCATTTACATCCAATCCGAACGTAAAAATTGGTTCTTTCAGCTTTCTCGTTTCCACGTTTTCGTGTTCGAGTTCAACTTTAGTCTTAGGCTTGAGGTTTTCGTACAGTTTCTCAGCTGGCACCAAACCACAGAAATCGGTCAAGATTGGCGTTTCTCCAGATACGCATAGAAGTTCGGGACCCTTGATGGAGATGAAATTGGCCTCGCTCTCCGTCGCTACAGCCCGAGCCAGCATCGTCTTGCCCGTGCCTGGCGGACCGTAGAGCAGTATCCCGTGCGGCGGTTCGATACCTATGCGTTTGAATGCATCTGGATATTTGATGGGCCACTCGACTGCTTCGCGCAACTCCTGTTTAGCTTTCTCGAGCCCACCGATGTCATCCCAGTGGACGTTCGGTACTTCGATGAGCACCTCGCGCAAAGCGGAGGGCTCTACCATCCTCATGGCGTTGTCGAAGTCGTCCTTCGTCACTTGGAGCTTCTCAAGAACTTCAGTCGGGAGGGTGTTCTCGTCGAGTTTGATTTCGGGCAGGATTTTACGTAGGGCGCTCATTGCAGCCTCCTTACAGAGCGCTTCCAAGTCCGCGCCAACAAAGCCGTGCGTCATGCCAGCGTAGTGATCTAATTCCACGCCCTTGGCCAATGGCATGCCGCGCGTGTGTATCTGGAGGATTTCCTTGCGTCCGTCTCGGTCTGGTACACCCACTTCGATCTCTCGGTCAAGCCTTCCAGGGCGGCGGATGGCCGGATCCAAGGCGTTTGGTCGGTTTGTGGCGCCGATGACTATCACTCTTCCGCGAGACTTTAGACCATCTAGGGCCGTGTTGAGCGTCGCTACCACGCGCCTCTCCACCTCACCGGTGACCTCCTCTCGTTTGGGCGCGACAGCGTCGAGCTCGTCAATGAAGACGATGGAGGGAGCGTTCTTTTCCGCTTGCTGGAAAATCTCCCGCAGACGAGCCTCGGATTCACCGTACCATTTAGACATTATTTCCGGGCCGTTTATCAAGACGAAGTTCGCGCCGGATTCGTTCGCGACGGCTTTGGCAATCAAAGTCTTGCCAGTGCCCGGTGGTCCATGGAGCAGTACTCCCTTCGGGGGGTCTATGCCCAAGCGGTCGAACAGCTCAGGGTGCTTTAGTGGGAGTTCTATCATTTCGCGCACGCGCTCTAGTTCTACCTTCAACCCGCCGATATCCTCATAGGTCACGGTCGGCATCTTGAGTTCCTTGGTCTCTACGGCCTGCTGCAATGCTTCCACTTTCGTTATATCTGAGATGAGGACTATTCCAGATGGGTTTGTGTTTGTCACGATGAGTTTAATTTCACCCAATCCAAACTGCATCGGCGTATTGCCAAATAAATCGCTAAAGAGACTCTGAAAGACATCTTCCTCTGGCGGAGTTAAAGTAAATAAGTCGCCCTTGGTTAGGGGCCTGCCTAATAGGTTACGTTTGACCACCTCTTCCGATGGCATGAATCTCTGGTTCTGATCGGTCGGTGCGATGGTGATTGATTTAGCTTCTTTAATGGATGCCTTTCTTATGGTGACTTTTTCCCCTATCGACGTGCCGGTGTTGTGTCGTATCAAGCCGTCAATCCTTATTATCTCGAGCCCTCTGTCGTCTGCAGCTCCCTTCACGGCAATCGCGCCCGTTGGGCGCGTGCCAACTATCTCCACGTAGTCGCCTTGTTTGATCCCGATTTTTTTCATTATCGAGTCGTCGATCAGGGCAAAGCCGCGGTTCACATAGTTCTGGTAGCGGTTTTCCGCGACTACCAACTTTAATTCCTTTTCAGTCATAATCTCACTCCTCCACTTCCACCAAAAACTTGTGCCAGACCAAGTGTTTGGTGAATTCTTTAAATATTCTTTCCACCATCCTGGCGTACTCTTCCTCTATGAGCAATGTGCTTCGGCTTATGAACTCCCAGACGTCTTCGGGAAGCTCGTCGAGTATCCCCGGCGAGTGGATGCGGCCAGACTTGGTGGTGTAGTCGTAGCCGCTCAGTGCCCTGTAGAACAGGGTGGCCGGCGAGCCTCGCGATTTCACATCCCATATGAGGAGAATTTTTTTCATAGCGCTTACTTGTTATATTTATAACAACTAAGCCCCCATATAAAGCTTTTGTTATATTTATAACAAACGCCCGTTTAAAAAATTCGGTGAAGCTAATATTGATCACGATACATTTTAGTTGGGGAAGATTATGAGGCTGGCTTTCATAGACTGTGGTATCGCTGGAGTTTCCGGCGACATGCTCACGGCCGCGCTCATAGATGCAGGTGCATCCAAGGAGAGAGTGAGGCGTGCAATGGTCTCGGCAGGCAGGTGCATAGGGAACGTCAAGGTCAACATAAGAAGGACGGAGGTAAACGCGATCAAGGCCACACGAGTGGACGTCGAGACGAAAGACGAGGGCGGCAGAACTTACAATGAGATAATAAAACGCTTGGGGAAAATCTCAATGCCGGAGCGTGTGCGGGCCGCAGCGTTTGCCGCGCTCAAGAGACTGGCGGACGCCGAGTCAAGGGTCCACGGCAAGCCCCATGACAAGCTCTTTCTGCACGAGGTCGGGGCTGCCGATGCCGTCGCCGATATGGTTGGGGCGTGTACAGCCGTTGAAGATCTGGGCCTGTTTGACGGCGAGATTTTGGCCAGCGAGGTCGTGGTAGGCAAGGGAATCACAAAATTTGCGCACGGTAACCTGCCCCTCCCGCCGCCGGCTGTCCTCGAGATCCTCAAGGGCAAGCCCATCCGGGGCGTTGACACCAACAACGAGTTGACGACCCCCACGGGTGCCGCCCTGATCGCCACGCTTGCCAATAGTTTCGTCGACGTTTTTCCGTTCATGCGGGTCAATGCGATTGGATACGGAGCCGGTCAAAAAAATTTCCCATCACCTAACTTCATGAGAGTCTGCGTTGGCGAGTCGGTAGGCGATGCGGAGTCACAGGAGATCTCTGTGTTGGAGACCAACGTCGACAACGTCTCGGGGGAGGCGATCAGCTACACGATTGAAAGGTTGCTGAAGGAGGGTGCTCTCGATGCTAGTGCCATCCCGATACTCATGAAGAAGGGGAGGTCGGGGTCTTTGATAAAGGTACTAGCAAAACCGAAGGATTCCGAACGACTGGCGCGTATATTGATGCTGGAGACGGGAACGCTTGGAGTCCGTGTGATGCCGTCGGTGCACCGCTACGCGCTGGAGCGTGAGATCTTACATATCAACGTGAAGCTTGCCGGGATAAATTTCAGGCCGCGGGTCAAGATCGCGCGAGAGGGAAAGAAAGTCGTCGGCTGGGGCGCCGAGTACGAAGATGTCAAGGCGATCGCCGAGCGTACGGGCCTCCCACTTAGAGAGGTCATAAGAAGCGTGGAAGATGTCGCGCGAAGCAAGATAAAGTGAGAAATTTCATCTCTTTTAAACAACTCTTACCCAAGGGCTTGGCGGGACATTGCTAAGAAAATACGCTCTAGTTTTGGCATTCGTCGCTTTGGCGTTTTCCGTGGCGGCCATCTTTAACTTGGGCTTTATTTCCACACCAGACCAACAACCACAAAATCAACCAATTATCGAGAGAACCGCGATGGTTAATTACGTCGTTGACGGCGACACCATCCGAATCGACGATGACGAGAAGGTCAGGCTTGTCGGCGTTGATACGCCAGAGCTGGATTCTAGCGACATTGAGGAGAAAATGCGGGCAGAGCGGGCGAAGGAGTTTGTCGAGAACCTTTGTCTGTCAGATAAAGTTGGCCTGAATGTGGACGACTTGGAGCCAAGGGACCGTTATGGTCGTACGCTAGCTGTGGTCTACGTGGAGATCGATAACGTTTGGACAAACATTAACGCGGAGCTACTTCGTTTGGGGTTTGCCGAGATTTTGTACATACCTCCGTCAGAGTTCAACCCCTACAAATGGATGGACTGATCGCAACATCTAAGCCAGCGCGCCCAACAGGAACGCGAGCAGCCCCAATCCCATTCCAACCTTGCACGCGAGAGACGCACGTTTGGCGGCCATCCGCTCTTGGCTGTAAGCGATTATCATAACAGCGGCGATAAAAGCGGCGATTGAGATGGCCACCGTTGCGAGATAGTACCAGCCGAAGATTCCCAAAAGATAAGGCAGCGGAGAAAGAACTATCGCCGCGGCGATGAAAATCGCCGACACGACCGCCGCTTTGCCAGCGCCGTGCGTCAATGGGAATGTCCTCAGCCCGAGCTTCTGGTCGCCCTGCATGTCTTGAATTGCCTTTATTAGCTCCCGACCGACCGTCGAGAGTGCCGCCATCAGAACGAGGACTAATAGCTCGTTTGGAAGTATGGCCCTCCCCATAGTTGAGATCGTCGCCAAGCCACCGAATAAAAACGATGAACCCACCAGATACCCTATTGCGATGTTTCCCGAGAGACCCTTGCGCTTCAACCTCCACGCGTAGAGCGTCAGCACAAGGGAGTTGAGGGCGGCTAAGGCGAAGCAGTAGAGGTTCAAAAATACAGTCAACGATATCCCGATAACGAAGAGCAGTCCCGCGATATTTCTTGCCGTCTTTGCGTTCATCCTGCCCGAAGGTATGGGCCGCTCGGGCCTGTTGATGCCGTCTATTTCACGGTCGTAGTAGTCGTTTATCGCGTTACCGCCCGCCGCCACCAGTGCCGCTGCGGCAAACGACGGGGCTAGGACGACCCACTGGACGTCGGGACCACCAAAAGTCACCACGGCCCCGATGATTACCGCCACGCCTGTGAATAGGCAGTTAAGTGGCCTGACAAGTTCCAGCGAGGTAGACAGGCTAATGGTTTCGTCCTCCATTTTATGTCGTGTTGTTTGGGTTTTCATCTTCTTCGACGGGCTTAACTTTAATGCTTGCAAAAAGGTTGCGACACTTAAAACAATGCGGCACGACTCCAAAATTTTTGTTAATTTCTAAGGAATAATTCAATTGCGCATGAGTTCCATGATTAATACAACCCGCAAAATCACAAGTTTTTAATGATTCGGGCTCGATAGAAGTTGTGGTGTTTAATACGCCTTTTAGAGATCTTAGGGAGTTCTTGGATTTGCTGGAGCGAGAGGGAGAACTGGTTCGGGTTAAAAAAGAAGTGGACCCGAAGTACGAAATCGCGGCGTACATAAGGAAGACATCGGACCTTCAGGGTCCCGCCCTGCTGTTCGAGAAAGTAAAAGGACATAAAATTCCAGTTGTCGGTGGATTATATGTCACAAGGAAACTTGCGCGCATGGCCATGGAGGCCGCCAATGAAAATGTGCTTCAAAAGTTCTTGAGAGGTATAAAAAACCCGATTCCAACCAAGCTTGTGAGCGAGGCCTCATGCCAAGAGGTCGTTTTGAAGGGGTCAGATGTCGACCTTTTGGCGTTGCCCAATCCGATATACAGCGAGAAAGACGGCGGGCCTTACATAACCGTTGGTGTGCAGATCAGCAAGGATCCGGACACGAGGTCGAAAAATGCCGCGATATACAGGATGCAGGTCAAGGGCAAGAACCGCCTCGGCATCATGTCAAACTC
>JBDRCL010000052.1:0-10195 GCA_043821745.1 Methanobacteriota archaeon
AATGTTCAATTTATTGCCCGGAAGAGCAACAACTGCTGTTCAACCAGGTCTCAATCGCCATCTAAAAGCGGAAGTACCGAAATAGACGACTGGGATTTTGAGATTGGGCCGCGAGTGTTAACTTGGAAATCTTACTTAACAATTGCGAAACATTTAAATAGGAGATAATTGTATTTCTTAAAAGGTTTTTGGGGGGCAGATTTTGAGAATTGCTGTCAAAGCATTACATATGACACCTAGGGGCCTCGTTTCCAGGGGGGACTCCGCGCCAAAAATGGGCCAGAGTGTCCTAGATACCTCGAACAAGCGAATAGGAAACGTCTCGGACATATTCGGGCCGATAAACTCTCCTTATTTCATGGTAAAGCCTGCCTCGGGCGTCTCAAAGGTCGACCTCGAGAAACTAGTCGGTTCAAACATATTTATGGGGGAATCATATGCAGAAAGCAGAAAGTCAGAAAAATATGCAGAAAGCAGAAAGTCAGAAAAAATGTCCAGAATGCGGAAGTACTAGGCTCGTGCGCGATTACGAGCGAGCTGAGCTGGTTTGTGCCAGCTGCGGCTACGTCATTCACGCTAAGATAATGGACATGGGGCCAGAGTGGCGTGCGTTCGACCAGGAGCAACGGGAGCGCAGAGGCCGCGTTGGAGCACCCATGACTCTAACAATACATGACAAGGGGTTGTCAACAATGATTGATTGGCGAGACAGGGACTCCCACGGAAAGGACCTGACGCCAAAACGCAGGGCGCAGATCTACAGGTTGAGAAAGTGGCAGAGGAGAATCAGGGTTTCCGACGCTACCGAACGCAACCTGGCTTTCGCCCTATCGGAAATCGACCGCATGTCATCCCACCTAACACTGCCCCGCAACGTGAGAGAGGCAGCTGCGCTAGTATATCGTAAGGCGGTAGAGGAAAGGCTAATCCGTGGAAGGTCTATTGAAGGAGTCGCTGCGGCTGCACTTTATGCTGCCTGCCGAGAGAGCAAGGTCCCGCGAACGCTTGACGAGATTGCCGAAGTTTCTCGCGTCAGCAAAAAGGAGATCGGGAGGAGCTACAGGTTCATAGCTCGAGAGCTTCTGATACACCTGCGGCCTACCAGCCCGACCGACTACATACCGAGGTTCGGGTCGGACCTAAACTTGAGCGGTGGGGTACAGGCCAAGGCAGTAGAACTGCTAAAAGAGGCCACGAAGAAAGGGTTGACATCCGGGCGCGGGCCGACAGGGGTCGCTGCGGCAGCAATCTACATCGCGAGCGTACAATTGGGCGAACGACGGACGCAAAGAGACGTGGCGGATGTAGCCAGGGTAACTGAGGTCACCGTGCGTAATCGCTACAAAGAACTCTGCGATAAGCTTGGATTGGATGTAGAGCTCTAAATTTACCTTATTTTTAGAAAATAAGCATAAAATATTCTTTTTCTCAGGATGAATACTTTCAGTGAAGGGTGTTCCAAAGCATCTTAAATATAAATTACATTTCCCAATTGGAGAAGATGAAAACCATCGACTTAGTTGAATTTGCCCCAAAAATAACACCAAGTGGACGAGAAATATTACTCCACTGTGATGAGTCTAAAATTATTTTGTACACGGCAGTGAAGAGTTGGAGCAACGGAAAGTGGCCCAAGGAAATTGTTGTTAAGCGTTTTATGGTGTTGGATGCATTGACCTTTGAAGGACTTGGACTCTGGGAAGGTGAAGGAGGAAAAAGTAAAGGCCTTTACTTCGGCAATTCAAACGAAGAACTTGTTACGCATTTTTTGCGTTTTATCGAAGATAAACTTGGAATCTTCCGAGAAGAATTCAAAGTTACTATTAACAGCCCCCGTATTGAATCAAATTTGAAAAGGAGATGGTCAAAAATCTTACACATTCCGCTGAGAAATTTTACCAATATATGCTCAGATGTGAGATCTAATTTTGAATATGTGCAAATTTACACAAATTCAATTATACTCATAGGGTTGATGAAAAATCTCCAAGAAAAAATGAAATCCACAATTTTATCTTCAGAAGAAAACGCTGCCGCATTTCTTAGAGGCCTATTCGCGGCTGAAGGCTCCGTTATTCTTAAGGACTCTGGCGTTCTATTTCACATAGATTTTTCGGCCAAGGATCCAGAAGCCATACAATTTTACAAAAAGTGTTTAGACAGGCTCGGCATAATACATGGCAAATATATGATTCAAGGACAAAAATTTCCTATTTATGGTAGGCGAAACTTTAAGCGCTTCATGGAACTCGGCATCCACACACTCCACCCTGATAAGCGCGAGAAGTTCGAGCGTGGCTTTGCGAGCTACAAGCGCACAAATGTCTTGAATGGTGCAGAGGCACGCGGCTTGATTTTACAGCAGCTAACCTCAGGACCGAAGACCTACGACGACCTCGCCGCCGCTCTCGGCAAGGCCCGGACGACGATCCAGGCCCACCACATTCCGATTCTGGAGCGCGAGGGCAAGATCAGGCGCGCTGGAAAACGTGGGCGGGCTTGGCTATGGGCGCTCAGCGATTCCAAACCGGTTGCCAAAACCGAAAACGCGAGCACCGAAGCCGCTATATGCGCAAATTCTTAAACAGTCGCCAAGAAATATGACGCGGGGTCGTGGGGTAGTTTGGTCAATCCTGCCAGCTTTGGGTCGCTAAAGCGCAAAAAAGCTGGTGACCCGAGTTCAAATCTCGGCGACCCCATCATCAAACTCTGACCGAGACAATAATTCTCACGTTTCGGCTATAGAAAATCCTTCAGGAAGAACTTGTTCCACCCCATGGGCCTAATCCTCTTGAACTTCTCCCTCTCGTCAGCTCGCCACGTCGGTGGTTTCGTGGCGTCTATTCCAATTTTACCGCCCACCCTTTGCATGTCAGCATCAGGGGGGGTTACGAGTGGTATCGACAGGTCCATGGGATGATTTCTCGTGCCTGTCACCGTGATGATGTCCGTAGCGGGGTTCACCCTCGTGGAAATAGCCCATTGAACATCGGCCGGGTCATGTATGTCGACGTCCTCGTCCACGACTATAACGATCTTCGGGTAGAGGGAGGCGGTCGACATCATGGCCAGTAAAATGTTCTTCGCTTGGCCATCGAAGTGCGGCGTAAATTTTACTATCGCCGTCCACATGCCTCCCCATGATGGCACATGAACGTCCTTCAGGTCAACATAAGCGTCAACGTCCTTCACGCGCTGATAGATAAGGGCCTCTATCGGCAATGCAGCGATAAAGTGCTCGCAAGGAGGAGGATAAGTTTGGATGTGACGGTATATCGCGTCCTCTCTCATCGTGATGGCTTTGACCTGAATCACTGGGTAGTTACCGTCTCCGTATTGGCCCGAGAATTCAGCGAAAGGTCCTTCATATTCCCTGAACTTCGGCTGTATTTCGCCCTCGAGGACAATCTCCGCGTGCGCTGGGACATTCAAGTCCGAGGTTTCGCATTTCGTGACCGCTAATGGTTCTCCCAAAATAGTGCCAGCAGCGTCGAAGTGATCCACGCCGTAGGGATAAACGGTAGTGCAAGCCAAATCTAAAAGAGGATAGTGCCCGATTACCATGGTTATCGGCATTGGCTTGTTCATCTTCTCGTATTTTTCAAGATGTAGCCAAGAGTGCCGCTGGGGACCTATCATTATGCCTGTGCGATTTTTACCTTTCACTTGTAATCTCATGATCGATTCATTTTGTATTCCTGTCTCAGGATCCTTTGTCACGCATATGCCAGAGCCTATGTAGGGGCCGGCGTCATATTCGCAGTGTATTAAAACTGGAATCTTATTCAAATCCACTTCGTCCCCCATGAAAACTTTTTCTTTCACGGGACCGCTGGAAACGATCTTGCACTTGGTCAAGGGTTTGGATAACCTGTCCACGTATTCCAGTAGCAACCTTTCCTGGGTCGTCTCAAGGGCTATCGCTTGCCTTTTGCGAGTGGTGAGGAGTTCTCCGACCACCCTCCAGTCTGGATGGCCCTTCACATTTTCAAATAATACTGCCTTACCCATTTTACCGGCATCGGTGAACAAGGCCCCCATCTGAGTTTTCGAGTCCACCTCTTTCTTGACTCTTATCAGCTCTTTTTCGTCATCAACTTTTTGTAAAAATGTTCTAAGGTCTTTGACTGGCATATTAGATTCCTCCTCTTGTTTCTATGCTGATACATAAAAAGGTTTTACTATTGTTCCGGAAGTTATGATTGTCCGTACCGACGAATATGACCAAATTCTGAAGCTAGGCGACCAAACCACATAAAAAAGAGCAAGATTTTGGCCATTGGAATGGACTTCAATCTAAAGCTAGGCTTCATTAAAAATAAAAGGTAAAACTATACTAAGTAGAAGGGATTGCGATGAGAGGAAGACTATCAATAGCTGCGCTAATACTTGTGTTCAGTGTCCTGTTTCTTTCACAGGCAAACACCACGGCCGCGCAAGGGGAACCCGGCGAAATTAGAGTCGGTGTTTGGATAAACAACATAGAAAAGGTCGACATTCCTAGCCAAACTTTCACAATCGATTTCTACATCTGGTTCAAATATCACGAAATAAAGCCAGACGTGGAATTTTTAAAGGGAACTCCGAGGATGGACCTTATACGGGAAGAGCAGCGCGCCAAAGAGAACTACTTGGAATATCGGGTAAGGGGCGTCTATGTGGAGTCATTAGATTTCAGGGGTTTTCCTTTAGAGGAGCATTTTTTGACCGTTGAACTTGAGGACAAAAATCACGACATTTCGGAACTCGTTTTTGAGCTTGACCTCGAGGAGAGCGGTCTGGATCCTAAGTTGGAGGTATCTGGCTGGGAGGTGAAAGACTTTCAATTATATGTTGTGGAGCATGCGTACCCGGACGAAAGCTTCTCCAGGTTCGTCTTCGGGGTGACTGTTTACCGCTCCAAGATCTCAGCTGCTTTGAAGAACTTCCTGCCAATTATCATCATCACTTTGATTTCACTCCTCACGTTCTCGATCTCGATTAAGAACTTCGGACAAAGAGTGGGGATTTGCGTTTCGACGTTGATGGCTGCGGTCGCATACCACATAGCGGCGCTCAGCGGGTTGCCAGCACTCGGCTACCTAACGCTTTTTGATAGGATTATGTTGGTGGTCTACACTCTTTTCCTGTACAACCTCATAGTCTCCGTTCAGGGGATGAAGCTTGTCGAAGCAGGAAAAGTGAAACAGGCTGAGAAATTCGAGACACGAATGCAGAATCTCCTGCTCCCACTCACAATCGTGTTGGGCATCATCTACATAGGGTTTTTTAGCCTGATCTAGAGGTTAGTTTGTCGAAGCGCTGAAAAGCCTGAAGGTATGGAATATCCTGGAGAAATATCTATTTGAGCCTGCCATAAGTGCAACTATAAAAAAGCCAACATCCACTTATAAGAAGGGATATCTGATGAAGTGCGTCCTGATTAGCGGGAGAACTATTAAACAGGGCATAAGTCGCGAAGTGGGCAAAACATCAGAGGAGTACGCTGAGAACGTAGCTGTTGCCTTCATGAACGAGGACGACATGAAAGATATGGGTGCTGAGGAAGGCGGAAATGTAAACGTTCGTACTAAATTCGGTTCGACTGTCGTCAGGTGCAAAAAATCTAAATTGGATCGCGGGATTGTTTTCATGCCCTATGGTCCATGGGTCAACGTCTTGACCGGGCCTGAAACGCATGGAACAGGGATGCCCGACTCGAAAGGGTTCGAAGCGGAGGTTTCCGCGACGAATGAAAAAATACAAACAGTCTTTGATATCTTAAAACTTATGAAGGTGCCCCAATGATTTTCAACAATGTTGTTTGTCCATACTGCGGCTGCCTTTGTGATGATCTTGAAGTCACGGTCGAGGATGGTGTAGTAACTGACTTAAAACACGCTTGCGCGGCCTCTAGGAGCAGGTTTTTGAACCACGAAAAGAACCGCGCAAAGCCAATGGTGAGGAAAAAAGGTGAACTTATTGAAGTCCCACACGAGGAGGCCGTAGATAGGGCCATAGAAATTCTCAGGGGTGCGGATTATCCATTGATTTATGGCTTGAGCTCAACGGAATGCGAAGCTCAAAGGCTGGCAAATGAACTCGGAGAAATCATAGGAGGAACAGTTGACAACACCTCATCAGTCTGCCATGGCCCAGCGATTCTAGCTACTCAAGCTATTGGTATCGTGAAGTGTACTTTGGGCGAAGTGAAAAACAGGGCTGACCTCGTGGTCTTCTGGGGTTGCAACCCAACTGAGGCCCACATGAGACATCTGGAAAGATATTCCACCTCGAAGGGCTTGTTCACAAAAGAAGGTCGGAAGAGCAGGACCATTGTAACCGTCGATGTCAGAAAAACCCCTTCGGCGATGGCGTCCGATATCTTCGTAAAGGTAGAGCCTGGGCGAGATTTTGAGCTCATCTCGGCCCTAAGGGCGGCCCTCAAGGGCCATGAAATCGGCGATGCCGCAGGGCTATCTTCTCAATTCATCAAGGAATTGGCGGGTAAGCTGAAAAGTTGCAAGTTTGGGACTCTGTTTTTAGGTGTGGGTCTGACTATGTCGAGCGGTAAACACATGAATGTCGACGCTGCACTCAACTTGGTCAAGGACTTGAACGATCACACCAAGTTCACGATAATTCCAATGCGGGGCCATTACAACGTCGCCGGAGCTGATGAGGTCTCCCTCTGGCAAACTGGTTACCCATATGCTGTTAATTTCTCAAGAGGATACCCAGTCTACAACCCAGGGGAATTTTCTGCCGTGGATGTCTTGGCGCGAAAGGAGTGCGATGCGGCGCTCATTATCGCCTCCGACCCTGTTGCCAACTTTCCCCTCAAGGCCTCAGAACACTTGGCGAAAATCCCAACAATAGTCATGGACCCGAAGGTGAGTATGACTTCCCTAATATCTGAAGTTGTGATTCCGACGGCCACGGCGGGAATCGAATGTGAGGGCACTGCATATAGGATGGACGGGATACCGATAAGGTTGAGGCGGGTCCTTGAACCAAAGAACCCGTCGGACAGTGAGATTTTAAAAAGAATGATTGGGAGGTTGAAAAGCTGATCATAAAAAACGGTACTGTGTACGACCCCCTGAATAAAATCGACGGGGAGAAAAAGGACGTATTCGTCAAAGATGGAAAAATCGTTGAAGAAGCGGATGGTAAAACGATAGACGCCTCCGGCTTGATCGTCTTGCCAGGTGGTGTTGACATCCACAGCCACATAGCCGGCTCAAAGGTTAACGCGGGCAGGCTACTCAGGCCAGAGGACCACAGAAAAGATGTTGTGGCGAGGGCAAAGGTAACTAGGAGCGGGGTAGGGTATACTGTCCCAACCACCTTTGTAACGGGATACCGATACGCTACGCTTGGGTATACTACCGTCATGGAGGCCGCCATTCCGCCACTGGGTGCGAGACACGCTCATGAAGAACTAAACGACACGCCAATCATAGACAAGGGAGCTTTCGTCCTGATGGACAACAATTACTTCGTGCTGAAATACGTCGAGCAAAAGGAATTCGATAAACTGAAAAACTTTGTTGCTTGGCTTTTGGAAGCCACGAGAGGGTATGCGATAAAAATTGTCAATCCCGGCGGAGTTGAAAACTGGAAGTGGGGTAAAAACGTCGAGGGACTTGATGATAAGGTGCTAGGTTTTAATGTTACGCCTAGGGAGGTGGTCACAAGCCTGGTTAAGGTTAACGAGGAACTGGGGCTGCCGCACTCAGTGCACACGCACTGTAATAACCTCGGCTCGCCTGGAAACATCAAAACTACCTTAGATACGATGGATGCCGTGAGGGGGAGGATTCACATAACCCACGTTCAGTTTAATGCCTACGCCGGTGACGACTGGGCGAACATGAGACCGGGCAGCCCAGAAATCGCAAGTTACATCAATAAACACCAGCACGCGACTTGCGACATGGGGCAAATTATCTTTGGTGACGCGACGACGATGACGGCGGATGGGCATTGGCAGTATCGGTTGTCCAAGCTATCCGGAAATAAGTGGTACAACTCAGATGTAGAGATGGAGGCTGGGGCAGGGATCGTCCCCTATGTCTTCCGGAAGAAAAGCTTGGCCAACGCCATTCAATGGACGATAGGTCTGGAGGTGGCTCTCCTTATCGATGATCCCTGGAAGGTTTACTTGACTACGGACCATCCAAACGCTGGGCTGTTCTATTACTACCCTAAAATTATCTCTTGGCTAATGAACAAAAAGAAGAGGGATGAGACGCTCGCGGAGGTCCACAAGAAAACGCCTTCGAGGACATCTTTAGCCAGCATCGATAGGGAGTACTCGCTTTACGAGATCGCTACCATAACTAGAGCCGCCACCGCCAAGTCACTAGGGCTGAAAAACAAGGGACACCTCGGAGCTGGAGCCGACGCGGACGTTGCGATATACGAGTTCCGTGAGGACGACATTGAGGGTTCATTTTCCCGAGCGAAATACGTGGTAAAGGACGGCGAAATCGTGGTAAAGGACGGCGAGGTTGTGAAAGATTACCAAGGTAGGACATTCTGGGTGAAGGCAGGCGGCAAGGTTACGGATGAAATCAGGGAAGTGTTTTCAAAGTATTATACTGTCGGATTGGAGAACTACCCTGTGCAGGACGAGTACCTGCCGAGACAGGAGGAGATCTCATGCAGATAAACGGAGTCGAGATTGAAGACACCTTCGCCGAGGCCTTCGGGATGTATGGCGCACGAATCTTAATCACGGCGAAGAATGAGAAATGGGCGTTGATTAGTGGAACCGCTATGACTGGTTTTGCGACGTCCGTCATAGCCTGCGGATGTGAAGCCGGCATCGAAAATACCGTCGGCGTGGACGAGACCCCAGATGGCAGGCCGGGCGTTAACGTTTTGATTTTTGCCATGTCTGAAAAAGGCCTAGAGGAGCAACTAATCAAGCGGATCGGACAGTGCGTCCTGACCTCTCCCACTTCAGCCTGCTTCAACAACTTGGATGCGGAGAAGGGAATACTCGCCGGTAAAAAATTGAAGTTTTTTGGGGATGGCTTTCAGTCCTCAAAATTACTGGGAACTAGAAGATTTTGGAGGGTGCCCGTGATGGAGGGGGAGTTCTTAATGGAGGAGTTCTTTGGGACACAGAAATCTGTTGGTGGTGGAAATTTCTTAATTCTCGCAAGGGACGTGGATCGAGCAGTTGAGGCGTCTGAAAAGGCGGTGGCAGCGATAGGGAAGGTGAGAAAAGTCATCGCCCCGTTTCCAGGGGGTGTGGTGAGAAGTGGCAGCAAAGTTGGATCGAAGTACAAGTTTCTCAAGGCGTCGACGAATCAATTCTACTGCCCTACCGTCAGAGGGATTACAAAAAGCGAGCTGCCAGCCGACGTCAATTCGGTTTTGGAGATAGTCATAGACGGTTTGGATGAGGAAAGCGTTGGAAAAGCGATGAAGGTTGGAATAGACGAAGCTTGCAAGGTGGATGGAGTCTTGAAAATAACTGCTGGAAATTACGGGGGAAAATTGGGCAAATATCTCTTCCACCTTCACAAAATCTTTGGGGGTACCTAGTTGATTCTAACGCCAAAAGTTACCGCAAGGATACCGATTGAGGCCGATTGCGTCTCGCCTGACTCATTTTCTGGAAAGTCCGTGGAAGACGTGAAAAATCTTGAGATATTTTTCGGGAACAAGAGGAAGAAAATTGGAGATGCCTTCGAGGTCGTCATGGGGCAAGAGGGCAGCGATGAGATAGTAATCCATGGCGACGTGAGTAACGTGAAACACATTGGCGCTGGGATGAGTTTCGGAAAAATATCCATTATGGGAAACGTTGGGATGCATTTGGGACGGGAGATGAAAGGCGGGGAGATAACCGTCCAGGGCAACGTTGGAGATTGGGCCGCCGCCGAGATGAGGGGTGGTTTAGTAAGAATCAAAGGGGATGCCGGAAGTTTGCTTGGTGCGGCGTATAGGGGTTCAAAATCCGGCATGAAAGGAGGAATTATCTTGGTCGATGGCAGTGCGGGGCACGAGGTCGGTGAACTTATGAAGAGAGGCATCATCGCAGTGTCTGGAAACTTGGCGAGCTTCGCGGGAGCTCATATGAAGGGTGGATCTATCCTTTGCTTCGGCAAAATTGGAGCGAGAGCCGGAGCTGAGATGGATAGAGGTACCATCGTCGCATTTAACGAGATTGGGCTCTTGCCAACCTTCAAGTATGGTT
>JBDRCL010000053.1:0-3177 GCA_043821745.1 Methanobacteriota archaeon
GAATCGGCTACCGACAAATTTTACACAAGAAGGATTTGTAACGGCCGGCGCTTTGATGTCCTACGGGCCGAACAATGTTACCTTATTTCGCCGCATGGGTATATACGTCGGCAAAATCCTGAAAGGAGCCAAACCGGCTGATCTCCCCATCGAGCAACCAGTAAAGTTCGACCTGGTCATCAATCTTAAGACTGCCGGGAAGATTGGCCTGACGATTCCGCCCGAAGTTCTCCTACAAGCGACAAAGGTGATTAAGTAATGAATTTTTGAACGGAACCGAGAAAAGCCAGCTATGGGCGAAAACATGAAGAGAAAAATTCAGGGTGATGAAAGTTAACGGCCGGCTTTCAAGATTCTCCTTGCACGGGGTTTTTGGCGGACGAAGGGCCCGCCGTTTAGTCCGGGGCTATTTTCTCGTTTTGTTCTTCTTTGTGGGTGGTGGAATTCTCACGAGCGGTCTGCTGGAGATCTACTTCAGCTATTTTGAGAGCAAGGAACAGATATCGCAACATCAAAAAGAGGTCGCGGCCGGAGCCGCCTTCAAGATCCAAAAGTTCGTTCAAGAAATCGAAAAGACGATGCGAATGGCAACAAAAAGCCGGGAGGTTGTCACCAAGGGGCTTTCGCCGGAGTTCGAGTTTGAACTGAGGAAACTTCTATTAATTGCGCCCCCCGTCACCGAGGCGGCGGCAATGGACGAAGGCGGTCTCGTGCACACGCAGGTCTCTCGACTGAGGACGATTTTACCCGAAGATCGGCGCGACCTTTCACTCACCCCGGCCTTTCGGCATGCCATGCAAGGCAAGCCGTACTTTAGTCCCGTCTATTTCATCCAGGACTCTGAGCCTTACATGACCATTGCAGTTCCCATCGAGCGTTTTGCCGGCGAAATCATAGGCGTTCTCCAAGCAGAGGTAAACCTTAAATACATTTGGGATTTAATTTCATCCATCCAGGTTGGTAGAGCGGGCTATGCTTACGCCGTCACACGCTACGGCGATCTTATTGCTCACCCTGACATCAGCCTGGTTTTACAGAAGCGGAACCTTGCACTCCTCGGCCAAGTCAAGGAGGCGTTTTCCCACAGTGACCCGATAGTGGCTGGGCCGATCGGAATGATTAGTAAGAACTTGCAAGGGAAGAAAGTCTTCAGCGCCCATGCTTTCATGCCGGGGCTGAATTGGGCGGTCATCATAGAACAGCCGGCTGAAGACGCATATGAGAAGCTCTACGTCTCTCTTTTCCGAACTTCAGGCTTGCTCCTACTGGGACTCGTCATGACGCTTTTAGCGAGCCTGTATATGGCGCATAGAGTGATCCGTCCGCTTGAAACGCTCCGGCGGGGAGCAGAGTTGATCGGATCGGGCAATTTGGGACATCGTCTTGAGATCAATACGAGCGACGAACTTGGGATTCTTGCAGAGGAGTTCAACAAGATGACAACTGCCCTTCAGGAGGCCTATGCGGGCCTGGAGCAAAAGGTCGAAGAAAGGACAAAGGAACTCGTAGAGGCGAACCTGAAGCTTGAAGAGGCGAGGAGGGACCTGGAGGAATGGAACCAAACGCTGGAGGAGAAGGTCCAAAAACAGGTCAATGAGTTGGGGCGTGCCGGCCGGATCAAACGTTTTCTATCACCGCAAGTCGCTGAGGCAGTTCTCAATTCGGACAGTATAGATCCTTTTCAAACACACCGGCGTGAGGTGACGGTCATCTTTATCGACCTGCGCGGTTTCACGAATTTTTCCGATAGTCATGAGCCAGAAGAAGTAATGCAGCTCCTACGAAAATATCACGAAGAAGTCGGCAGTTTGATCTTCAAATATGAGGGAACGCTGGAACATTTTGCCGGGGACGGCATAATGGTATTTTTCAACGATCCGCTCCCCCAAGAGGACCACACGGAATTGGCAACCCGCATGGGCATTGACGTACAGACCCGGATCAATGCTCTCCGGCCGGAGTGGCGCAGAAAAGGCTACGAGTTGGATGTGGGCATCGGTATTGCCACCGGCTTTGCCACCCTTGGGGCGATAGGTTTTGAAGGACGAATGGACTACGGCGCGATCGGCAACGTGACCATTATGGCCTCAAGACTCTCCTCCGAGGCCCAAGGGGGGCAAATACTGACCAACCGAAAAACCCTCGCCAAAATTGAAGGTCTAGTCGAGTCCGAATATCTGGGGGAAATGCAGCTGAAGGGCTTCACCCGGCCTGTTTCTGCGTTTAACATTTCAAAATTGAAATAGTTGGCTGGAAATCAACTTGTCTCCTTCCCCCCAGTCTCGTTTGGTAACCATATTCGATTTTTTGAACTAACAACTAAAAATAGTCGGGATATTACACAGTCATAAGAGAAATAATTATGATTAAGGACAATTGTGGCAACGACGAAACCAACATTGCAAAGCGTCTAAAAAAACTAATCGAAGCCAATCAGTATCTAGCCGACATCGAATCTATTGACGCACTGCTCCCAAGGCTATTGGAGCTTGCCAAAAATGTAACTGTCGCTGAAGCCTCTTCACTGTTGCTCTATAATCCAAAACGTAACGTTTTAGAGTTTACATCCGTTGTCGATGAGGTTATAGGCAAAACAGGTGGAGAAATTCTGAAAAGCTCTATTGAACTCAAAATGGGAGAAGGAATCGCAGGATGGGTAGCAGAAAATCGAAAGGCCCTTAATATTGAAGATGTTCAGCAAGACCCAAGATTTTCCAAGGGGGCTGACAAACAGACAGGCTTTATAACCCGAAATTTACTTAGCGTACCGCTGGTTTATGGTGAAGAACTCCTGGGCGTGATCAATGCCCTCAACTCCAAGGACAAGCCAAGTTTTGATACTGAAGATCAGGAACTCCTGGAAAGCTTTGGACATTTGGCTGCTGTAGCCATAACACGATCCAAGCTTCTTGAGGATAGACTCAAACAGCAAAAATTTCAAATTCAGTTGGAAACAGCATCCAAGATCCAATCGCTTTTTTGGCCGGAACTCCCGGAAATGGGTGCTGATAGCCATGTTTGGGCTATATCGGTGCCGGCAGCTTTTGTGGGCGGGGATTTATACGATTTAATCCCTATGACCGACGGCAGCTGGATGATCTATGTGGCAGATGTTTCAGACAAAGGTCTTCCTGCTGCGCTGATCATGGTGGCATTATGGTCGAAGATCCGGGGGGA
>JBDRCL010000054.1:0-7025 GCA_043821745.1 Methanobacteriota archaeon
GGCCTTCCTGCTCCACAAGCTTGCACTTGGTAATCCAAGCGCGATATCTCCCATGGAAGCTCTGGAGATGGCGACCGTCCGTGGAGCGAAGCTTTACGGCCTCGAGAACGAGCTTGGCTCAATAGAACCTGGTAAACTGGCGGACATCATAATAATCGACCCGAAGCGCGCGCCCACGCCCGTGCGCTCTGAGAGTGTGGTTGGGCATATAATCAACTCCGTGGATGGCTGTGACGTGGAAACAGTTATAGTCGGGGGGAATATACTTATGCGGGAAAGAAAAATGCTATCGATGGAAGAAGAGGAGGCGATAAGGGTTTCAAGAAAGTCTGCCGAAAAACTCTGGCAGAAGATGGGAGCTATAAAAAAGAGGTGATAATGTGGTTGACCTTTCGGTTGAAATTTGCGGGATGAAGTTCAAGAATCCGATAATGCCGTCCGCCGGACCAACCGTGCGTGACGCAGATACCATGCTGAAAGCGGTGGAGGGTGGGGCAGGAGGACTCGTCGCGAAGACCATCAGCGTGGCCCCTGCTCATGTCCCCCGGCCTTGCATAGTTAAGGTCAAGGACAGCATGTTGAACGCTGAGCTCTGGTCAGATCTTCCGACCGAGCAGTGGTTGAAAGTAGAGTACAAAAAAGCCAAGCAGGCCGGAGTACCGCTCATCGCGAGCATTGGCTACAAAGCCGAGGAAATCCGGGAGCTTGCCCCGAAGGTGGCCGCAGCCGGAGCTGACGCGCTGGAGCTCTCGACTCATTATCTTGGCAACGACCCAACCCCCGTCGTGGAAGCCACGAAGGCGGCAAAGGAAGTTGTCAGCATACCTGTTTTTGTCAAGCTGAGCCCAAACATCCTGGACATCAGCCAGTTCGCGCAGGCTGCGGAAAAGGCCGGTGCGGACGGCATAGTCGCTATCAACACGCTGGGCCCATGTCTAGCAATAGAGATAGAGAACGGGATGCCAATGCTCGGGAGCGCTAAAGGCTACGGATGGCTCTCGGGCCAAGCGATAAAGCCACTAGCTGTCAGATGCGTGGCGGACATCGCGCGCGCCGTCAAGATACCAGTCATAGGCGTGGGCGGCATTACAACGGGCAGGGACGCCATCGAGTTCATCATGGCAGGGGCCTCCGCCGTGCAGCTCCTAACTGCGGCGATGATCAGAGGCAACAAAATCTATGGAATAATAGCCGACGAGATGGTCAAGTTCATGAAGGCGAAAGGTTACAACACCATAAATGATTTCAAGGGCATGGCCCTGCGGCACCTTCCGGATCAGCCACTTCGCGTGACGCCCAAAGCAGTAGAGGTCATCTCCTCGAAGTGTAATGCCTGTGGGCTGTGCGAAAGGCACTGCCCCTACAGTGCCATACGCATCATGGGCAAGGCAGCAAAAGTCGACGCGCCAAGATGCTATGGGTGCGGCCTTTGTGTATCTGTCTGCCCCACTCGAGCCATCAGATATTAGAACGCATCTGAGGCGGTTAAATTATGGAAGATGTCATCCTTTGGAGCCTGCTGATTTTTCTGGCTCGTCTAACGGACGTCTCAATGGGCACCATGCGTACGATACTCATAATCAGAGGCAGGCGAGGAATAGCCTCTATTTCAGCATTTTTCGAGATAATGGTTTGGGTTTTAGCAGTTAGCCGCGTGATAACACAATTGGACAAATGGTATTACGTAGTGGCTTTTGCCCTTGGTTTTGCATTGGGAAACTACCTCGGGAGCTTCATCGAGGAGAAAATTGCAATGGGTTATAGCTTCGCCTATGTCGTGCCGAAAAACACGCAAAGCACCTTGGTCCAGACGCTACGAGAGCAGGGGTTTGGCGTGACGGTGGTAAAAGGGGAGGGTCTGAAAGGGACGGAGTTTGTCTACAACGTGGTTTTGAGGCGAAAGGACGCTCGGCGGTTCATAAAAACGATAGAGGCAGACGACAAAAGTGCGTTTTACACCATAATGGACGTGCATTCTTTACACGGTGGATACATGAGATATGCCAGCAAGAGGAAAGTTTGATGTCAAATGATAAAACGTGCTTTATTTCATTTAGATAATGGTTAAATAGTTCGGGCCAAAAACAAATCTGAAATCCATGACTGAAAATATTTTTGGAAAAATTAATAAGTTGATGGAGGAAGGCGCTACCTTTGCGATTGTCACGATAGTCAAGACGGAAGGTTCCACGCCACGTAAAGCCGGCGCTAAAATGATAGTACTCGAGGATAGCAGCACCTTCGGCACGATAGGGGGTGACTGCGTGGAGTCCGGGGCGGTTGCCGAGGCCACCGAAGCCATTAAGGAGGGCAAATCCAAGACCTTCAGCGCGGCCCTTGAGGAAGAAGAGTTTGGAGGCATAGGAATGAAGTGCGGCGGGATGGCTGAGGTCTACATCGAGGTCATCAAACCGGCCCCAAAGCTGTTGATCATCGGTGGCGGAAACATAGGCTCTCAGCTCGCAAAGTTGGGCCACAATGTGGGTTTCTCCATAACCGTGATTGACCCGGCGGCGGGGAAGGAGGACTTTCCCGATTTTGTGAAGGTTATCCCGGAAATGGTGGAGAAAGGGGTCAAGATAGCTGGAATCACACCACAGACCTACATTGTTGTGGCGACCGGGCACAAATACGACGAGGCTGCACTTAAAGCGGTCGTTGATTCTGGTGCAGCATATATCGGGATGGTCGGGAGCAAAAGGAAGGCGGCAGTGACCTACAGAAGTTTAATGGACGATGGAGTTTCGGAGGATAAGGTAAGGATGGTCCACATCCCCGTTGGCCTTGACATAGGCGCCGATACGCCCGAGGAAATCGCCGTCAGCATAATGGCTGAAATCATAAAGGAGCGCAGGAAACCGAGCGCGTCCGGCGAGAGCCTCAAAATTTCTTCTTGAAGGCCGCTAGGCTTTCCGGCGTGTCGAGGTCCGTAATCGCCCAGTCGCCTGAATCAATGAGGTGGAGATCATCCTTGTGTCCGTGTATGACGTCCCGGACATACTGGTCCTTTCCCAGGGCAAGAATCTCCTTAAACAGACTGTGGTCGAACAAAACCGGGTGCCCTTTTTTACCGTTGACGATCGGGCAGACTATTTTTGCACCCCCCTTCCAAGACTCTATCGCCTCATACAGGAAATCCCTCTTGACTATCGGCTGGTCACCCAACGCCATGAAAACTGCATCGGAACCTTCCACTTTTTTCAGGCCCTCCTTGAAAGACGTCACCATACCATTTAGGTAGTTTAAGTTCACAGTCCATTTCACGCTCAGTTTGTCCAAAACGGGGACAAGCACTTCTGGCTTGTGACCTAATACGACGACAATTTCATCGGCAATTTCCCTGAAGGATTCTATTACTCGCTCTATCATCAGCTTGCCATTTATGTCGAGAAGTAGCTTCTGAGTCCCCATCCGCCTGGACTCTCCGGCACCCAATATCACGGCACCGATCACAACATCCCACCGTGCCCTAGCTCGGCGATTTCTTTCTTTGTTATTTTATCTCCGGCTAGGACGCGAGGTAATAGAAGGTCGAAGCTCGTGACTTTGTCCGGAATCACGCAAGCGGGGAGCCCAATAACCGGCGTGCCACCAAGGTAAGCAACCATCGCCATCGAGCCGGGAAACACCGGGACTCCTCGAGAGACTATCTCGGCTCCGGTCTTTCTTATCGCGGTGGGGGTGACGTCGCCAGCGTCAACTGCCATGCCGCTTGCGACCAAGATAAGATCGTGCCCTTTCTTTTTGAACGCCATTATGTTATCCTTTATCTTTTCCGAGTCGTCTGGCACAATCACTTTTCCCTTTATTTTCAGGCCGTATTCGGCAAGCTTTGCGCTCAAGATCGGCCAGAAAGCATCCTTTATCCTTCCCTCGTGGACCTCGGTTCCAGTTATTACAAGGGCGATTTTTTTGACCTTCAGGGGCAATATCCTGATGACGGGCCTGTTACTTTTCAATATTTTCTCCACTCTCTTCATACGGGACTCTTCCACGGTGAGAGGAACTATTTTTACTGACCCCAGTAGCGCTCCCTTTTTCACCCAAATATTGCTCGATTTTGTAGATATTATAAAATCTCTAACGAGGTTGACTTGCCTTATAACATCTGATTTCACTTTGAGTAGGCCTGGGGTCTTCGTGAGCAAATTGACCTTACCCTGGCGCGGTCTCGAGTAAAAGATGCTGCCATCTGTCGAGGCTAGAGACATCCTAGTCGCCGCGTCTTCCTCGTGTACGCCCTTTTCCCCGCCTTCTTCCACCAAGACAAAGTAGTCGCCAGTATCCTTCAGCCGACTTATGTCCTCGGCCGTGACCACGTGACCGCGTTTGAAGCTAACGGCCTTGAGGCCCGGTTTATAGCATATGGCATCGTGAGCCAGCTTTTTTCCGATGGCTTCTTCCGTCCTTACTTTTTTCGCCATGAATACCACCATTTCAATATGTAATATGCGATTAGACCTATCATAAAAGCTATCGCCATATCGATGACCACCGCAAGGCCAACTATTATGAACACTATCAGTAAATCATTCTGTTCCTTCACATCGGCTGCCAAAAGCATCATTTGGATGCCAGCGAAGGCCAACATCACGCCGAGGATGGACAATGGGATCAGGCCGAGGATTGATACGGCACTAGAACCAAACACCAAGGCCATAATTATGAAGATACTGCCGATGATCAGGCTTGAGCCACCGGTTCTGGCCCCGAAGCGATAATGGGCTGCCAATCCCCCAGCGCCGTGACACACAGGCATTCCACCCAATATCCCTGTAGCCACGTCGGCTATCCCTATGCTACACGCTAGGGCCTTTGGAGACGCCCTTGCGGCTCCATTTTTAAAATACTTTTTCGATAGGTCTGAAGTAGAAATCACTGCATTGGAGAGCGTAACTGGAATTTGGGGCAGTACCAAGAGTAAGAACGCCGTCTGAAGTTCCGACATGGTGGGGATCTGAATGGATGGAGTTTGTGGTCCGAAAGTGAAGCTCGGCGTCTTGAAAACCAGGCCGACCAAAAAACCGAACACAATCAGCACTATTGCTGCAGGGATTTTTTTGTTGGTGAGCAAAAACGCCGCGATTAAAACTCCCGCCAAACCAAAGACTGCGTTGACTGGTATGCCCATCAAAGATATGGATTCTCCGCTGATGAAAAGATTTGAACCAATTATATACTGCACGGCCTTTACGAACAGGATAAGACCAAGAGCGACTTGAACTCCCCGTATAACGGGCTTCGAGAACACCCGAGAGATTTGAACAATTAGCCCTGTAACGCCCAGAAAAAGCATCAAGACGCCCATTACCAACCCGGAAGCTACAATTATCTGAGCCGAAAGCCCAGCCGTGATGGAAATTACGGCGACGGCTTTAAGCGGTTGTACGGGAACAGGGATTTTGTAATACAGTCCCGTTCCAATGTAAACCAGGCCGACTATCAAAAGCACGATTGTTGCATTCAGACCATTTATGACCACCAGGGGAATCAACAGTGGTAACATCGTGCCCAAGTCAGAAATCGACCCAGCAAGCTCCATGCGGTCGAATTTAAAGTTGTTCAACGAACCACCCAAAGCATGGTTTTTATATCAAAAACGGTAGATAAAGCATTTGTGTGAACCAAAAATGATTGACACAAACAAAACCCATCTGACTCAAAAACAATTCGAAATACTCAAGATGAAAATAGCTGGAAAAAGCCTCAGTGAGATAGCCAAGGAACTGCAAACCAGCAGGGCCAATATAAGCTCGATAGCAAAAACTGCAGAAGAAAATGTGAAGAAGTCAAAAAACACTTTGAAGTTAGTGGAGTTAATCAACTGGTCGATAAAAATAGACGTGAGGGCTGGTTCCAACGTCTACGAGATTTCTGAGAAGGTCTTCAGAGAAGCCGATAGGAAAAAAATCAAAATCTCCCACAATTATTCGGAGCTCGTGAGACTGATAACGGGCGCTCTAGGAACCAAGCGCCTCAAACGCAGAAAGGCGCTCAAAAACTTTAGTATTGTTGTCAGCAAAGACGGAAGGTTCGATATCTTCTAGTTGGAAGAACTTGTTCAAACAGATTAACTGAAAACTCAAGAAAAAGTGACTTTTTCCACCGAACGCCGATATCAGAATCGGCACACGACTACAAAATCTGGCCTAACTCCGTGCTCTGGATTCTATAATGCCTGAATTGACTTCAGAATCTTCCTCGTCCACCGCCGTACCGGCCGCGACTTTGATATCCGCCGCCGTATCTTGGTCTGGAATCCCTGCGTTCTTGCTGGTGCTCTGCAGCGCTGAGATCAAGTTCAGTGTTGATATTTGAAATGTCTTGTTCAACTTTCGTCATTTTTCCGTATTTGCCGATGTTTAAGCGCATGTGGCCTTGCACAAGCGAGACGTAACCATTTTCTATCGACAAAACATTGCCCTCGCTGACCGACCCTATTTGTTCCTGCCAAAGAGATAGCAAGACAGTCCCTGTTTCGTCGCCCACTCGGGCCTCGGCAACCTTCTTAGATTCGCCGCCGAATCTATTGGGGATTTCCTTCTGCTCTCCAACGCTCATTACTTTGACCACGACATTTACACGCCTGGACTGCGGCGTGAGGTCCTTTACTTTTACAGACTCGGCTTGTGGTTTTTCCTCTGTTTGTGGTTTTTCCGTTTCTGGTTCCATATGCATTCCTCTTTTTGATAGTGTGTGCAACTATAAATACCAAGATGGTCAAAAAACGCCACACTAGCAAACTCTTCCAATTGGCTAGTCTTCATTTACATCTACACGAAAACGCCAAAATCATGCGCTTCGAATCACTTTTTTATATCTTCAAGCAATTTTAAGATAAGTTGATGCGATGTCTGCCCAGTTTAAAATAGACAAATTGAACCACAACGGAGTCATCATTCCCGTCTACGAACCCCGGGGGTTTACCATCCGGTACAAAGACAAGGTAATCAAATCGACCCCAGAACATGAGGAGATGGCCGTTGCTTGGGTCAAGAAGCTTGGGACCGACTACGTGAAGGACC
>JBDRCL010000055.1:0-5574 GCA_043821745.1 Methanobacteriota archaeon
CCCTTCCTAACCATATTCGCCATCTGGCGGCGTTCGTTGGGTTTTAGTCTGGGCATCGTGAGATGCCTCGAATCCAGCCTCCGCCGAGTGGTCTAACCTCTGATAAACTAGTGGGTGTTAACTTAGAATCTTTACTTAACACTTGGTTGCCACCGCTAAATCTTATATACCTTTTTCGCGTTCTCACCCATGATCTTCTTCATGTCTTCGTCACGGACCTTGAACTTGATTCCCTTCTCCTCGGCTATCTTGTTTATGCCCATGACCGTTTTCGTGAATGTCGCGGTCCAGGGATTCTCCGACCCGTACAGGAGCCTCTCGTAGCCGCACATGTACTCGAACTTCCTCATCATCTCAATCAGCACCTCTGGCGGGAAAGCTCCCCAGTAGGCGATATCGGCGTACCAGTGCCGGTGTTTCATGAGCAGGCAAAGGCACTCGTCGACCCAGGGGAATCCCATGTGGGCGACTATCACCTGCATCTCCGGGAACCTGATTCCGACATCGTCCAGGAGGTAAGGTAACTGATACTTCATTGGGGCGTTGATGGTGCCAGTGTATCCCATGTGGAAGTGCACCGGCAAATTCAGCTCTATCGCCTTTTCATAAAGTGGAAATATCTTCTCGTCCCTAGGGTCGAAATGGTCGTAGGTCGGATATAGCTTCATGGCCCGCATGTCCCATTCCTTGACGCACTTCTCCAAGTCCTTCCTGGACTCGTTTGGGTCCCTCAGGGGGTCGAAACTGCATATGCCGACGAACCTGTCCGGGTGCTTGCGGACGCATTCCGCCACGTAATCGTTGGGGGTGTAGCTCGAGCCCGTGGCGTAGGGGTATGGTCTCCTGTGGTCGCTGGCCATGACGCATGCCACGTCAACGCCCGCCGTGTCCAAATCTTCAATCACACCCTCGAGGGGATCCACCCGGTACCTGATATTTTTGTTCGGCACGTTCGGGAAGCCGCCGTACAGCTCGTCCATCCACCATTTCTGGAAGTTCTTACCCAGTTCGCCTAAATGCACGTGCACGTCAATTATCATTTTAATCACTAGTTGTTACTCGGTATCGCTTAAGATATTTTCGGCGGCAGGAATTCCCGGCTCGCGCCGAACATTTACGGCCTTTTCGCCTTACCGATATGACAAGCTTTGATGCACATGCCACAACCGTGGTGCCCGTACTTGGGCTCAAGCACCTCGTATACGTAATGGAAGCACTTGTGCTTGTTTATCGTCCAGCCCTTGGCCCTGTCGTATCCTTTGGGCTCTATTATTGCACCTGTCGGACATGCTTTAAGGCAGTCTCCGCAGAGGTCGCACAGTTGTCCCTTTAATGGCGGGTCTGGCTTAAACAATGCGTTGGTGACAACCGCGCCTGTTATCACCCTTGGCCCGAACTGCGGCGTAACTAGAAGATTGTTCAGCCCGAACTCGCCCAGCCCAGCTGCTACAGCCGCATGTTTCAGGGACAGATCCCCCATCAACACGTCGCGGTCCGTGCCCTGAAGAAAGGGTATGGCAGCGAATCCACGTTCCTCGAGATTCCTCGCCAGCCCACAGACAACCCTGTTGAGTATCGCCCTCGTATTGTCGCCTGCATTTACATATTCTCGCCTAGTCTTGGGAAGCCCGTCGACAGCTGAATAATTAATGCGGACGGCAACCGAGATTACGGACTTCGCGTCAGGTAGAAAGTCGGTCGCCCTGTGGCCACTGGGGGCTTCGTCCAAGGATTTTGCCAGCCCGAACCCTACCAAATCAGCTCCAAGGTTCATGGCCAGTTTTCTAATTTTGGTCTTGTCAAGCATCATAGTAAGATTGACTCTTCCTTTAAATATTATCTAGTCAATTTGCGCCGGAGATGTCACTCCGAAATCGCGTCAAGGTTGCAGATCCTTAGTCACGAGGAGGGCGATCATCTTGTTCATGGTTATCGCTCACAACTCCAGCATACTATCACACTTTCGGGTGAAGTAAGAAATAAGAATTGATGCCATCTTTCTCCGAAAACACCTGTAAACCGCAAACCAAAAAACTTTTTAATACTTACTTGATAAACAGAGTGAGAATATGGTAGACACACTTATCGTGAACGCAAGACTCGTTCTTACGATGGACCCGAAGAGGAGACTTCTCGAGAACGCTGCCATTGCCGTAGACAATGGAAAGATCGTCGATATGGGCGATTCGGCGGCGATAAGAAGAAAATATAAAGCGGACCGCGTAATCGACGCCAAGAATTTCTTTGTGACGCCAGGCTTGATCAACGGACACATACATTTGGAATCAGCTTACGACAAGAGCATGATGGACGATGTCCCAGTTGTCCCTTGGTGTGAGCGGTATTTCTCTTGGAGCTACATGTGCTTGACCAAGGAGAACTACTACTACGCGGTGCTCAAGAACCTGCTTGAGGGCCTGAAGACCGGGACGACTACGTACTGCGACTGCGGCACCATCCAGACCATGGAGGCGTCGCCTGTCAGGGCCGTCACCGAAATTGGCGTGAGGGCGGTCCTAGGCCGGGACTTGATGGACATCCATGAGTCGACCAAGTCCTCATATGCGTCTTATGACTCATTCACCGACCTCTGCGGTAGGCTCAGGGAGACGACCGAGCAGAACATCAGCCGCAGTGAGGCCTTCATAAAAAAGTACAACGGTGCCGCCGATGGCCGGATCAAGACTTGGATGGACCTTCAGCAAGTTTGCAACGTAACTCCCGAACTCTGCAAGGCCACGAGGGACCTAGCGAACAAGTATGATGTGGGCATACTGACCCACGCGGGCGTTTCGCACGACATGGTCGAGATGACGCGCAAGCGCTTCGGCCGCAGAGACATCGAGTACCTCTACGACCAGGGCGTCTTGGGCCCCGACTTCATGGCGGCCCATATGGCCTGGGTTGATGGCGGGGAATTGCTGATGCTCAAGGAGACCGACTCCAACGTCGTGCACGTGCCCGGCTCGAGCATGCACGGGGTGTACTCCGCCGTTTCGGCGAGAGGCAAGTTCCCGCAGATGGTCAAGATGGGGATTAACGTCGCCCTCGGCAACGACGAGTCCAGCACCGGCACAGCCCACGACCTAGTCCGGGACATCTGGACGGTGTCAGTCGGACACGCCGAGGCCTGGCACCCGATGATATTCCCAGACCCCGACCTCTTTATGCTGAAGACGGCCGACCCGAGCCCGAAGGCCATTGAGATGGCGACCCTGAACGGCGCGAAGGCGTTAAAGTGGGACAAGGAAATAGGCTCGCTAGAGGTCGGAAAGGCCGCAGACATCGTCATGTGGAACCTCAAGAGGGTTTACTGGGTGCCCGTGACGAAGGAGAACGTCATCAATAACTTCGTCTACAACGGCAAGGGCGAGTCGTGCGACACCGTCATGGTCAACGGCAAGATACTAATGGAAAAGGGCGTGGTCAAGACCGTCAACGAGGCGAAGGTAATCGACAAGGTTCAGAAGATAGGCGAGAAGATACTGCCGACAGCGCCCTGGCTGAAAAAGCCAGAGGTCTGGGAATTAAAATGGGTGCGTGAATAAGCAAGTTATTCTGAGGGGCACAGGACGGCAAGTTCTCTCGTTCGGAAGGTGAGCTGAATGAAAAAGATAGTTACCCCAAAGGGCATGCCTCGACCGACAGGCTACTCCCCGGCGGTCAGAGTCGGCAACCTTTTGTTTATATCCGGGCAAATAGCTGAGAATTCAAAAGGCGAGATTGTCGGCAAAGGAGATTTCGAAAAGCAGGCAAGGCAAGTTTTCGAGAATCTGCGGGACATATTGGCCGCGGAAGGCGGGAACCTGGATGACTTGGTGAAGATAAAGATTCACCTGACGGACATCAAGAATCTGGCCAAGTTCAGAGAAATACGGTCGGAGTACTTAAAGAAGGACTATCCAGCCAGCACCCTGATCGCTGTCAAGAGCTTGATAATGAAGGAACTAATGATAGAGATCGATGCCATAGCTGCTCTGCGCTGAACAAAATTTTTCTAAAAAAGTTCAGTGGCAGAGCTGTAGCTGCCGCGATTCCTTTTAAAACCATCACACCACATACTCCCTTCAAATTTCGACATGCCGGCAACTTAAATCTGGGGCCAATGCCATTCAACTTTATATCCGGATCTCTCCTTGACTTCCTCGGCCCTTCTATTTGCCTCTGCGATGACATTGGCTTCGTCCATGGTCTTTACAACCCTGTTTTCCATCAAAATCTTCCCGTTCACCATGACGGTATTTACGTCGCTTCCCAGTACCCGAGCCGGAATATCGTTTACTGGGTTCAGCATCGGCACTAGGGAAGGCCTATTGAGATCGACGATGATCATG
Source organism: Methanobacteriota archaeon (assembly GCA_043821745.1). Lineage (GTDB taxonomy): Archaea > Hadarchaeota > Hadarchaeia > Hadarchaeales > Hadarchaeaceae > Hadarchaeum. The sequence continues at coordinate 4,335 of JBDRCL010000055.1, forward strand.
TCCGCTTTTTTACCTTTCTCAATCGATCCCGTTTCCCTTTCCCACATGAGAGCCTTTGCACCGTTGATGGTGGCCATCTCCACGAGCTTCTCCGGGTATAGAATGGTCAAATCACGCCGCGGTATCCTGTTCTGGAGCGTGTTCTCCAGCTTCATGGCCAGGAAAATGTCATTGACGTGATGTCCGCCGTCGTTACCCAAGGCGACGTTGATGCCCATCTGTAACATGTCCTGAACTTTCGTATCAAAGCCCACCCCTGGGCAGTGGGCAACGTTTGTACCCGTTTCCATCAGGATCTTCAAGTCGATACCGGTCAAGAACTCGCAGTGGTTAAATGAAACGTTGGGACCAACCCACCCCACCGATCTCATGAACTCCATCGGCGACATACCGTATGTATTCCAGATATGCCCAGTATCTATCTCCCCAAGTTCAGCAAGATGAAATGTGATGCCAACTTTGTATTGCCTGACCAGCCGTGCTATCTCCTTATAAGTTTCGACTGCGAGAGCGCCAACGCTTCTTGGGCCAAACCAAATCTGTATCCTTCCATCGGCTTTGCCGTGCCACTTCTTTATCGCCCTTACGGTGTCCTGTATGCACTCGCCTTTATCTTCCACCAAACCCTTGTCAATCACATTCTTGTAAGAACCATAGTCAGGATATTCCATCACGGATTTGCCCAGCACGCCCCTTATGCCGGACCCGTCCACTATCTCCGCAAGGCCGTCGATTTTGTACCTTAAGTTTATTCCCCAGTCGCAAAAACCAATGATGCCCGATTTGATATATTCCAGGCAGTTCAACGCCATTGAAGCCTTGGCGTCCTCCGGCGTGTAGACTCCCTGCATGTGCAGCGTCGGAGCCAGCAGGAAGGACCCTCGTTTCCTTCTCGGGAGCACAAATGCCATGCCGCGGATCATATTCTGGTAGGAATGTGCATGACAATCGAACAGGCCGGGCATAACGAGCTTATCTTTGGCATCGATCGTCTCAACTCTCGGGTACTTGCGCTTTAGCTCCGAGGACTTACCCACGTCAACTATTTTCATGCCAGCTATCGCAACCGCCCCATCGCGGATGACTCTGCGCTTAGAGTCCAAGGTCACGACGTATTTGGCGCCCTTGATGAGCAAGTCGACCATTGTCTTCAACTGAGCGCCTGTTCCTAAAAAGACTTTGCTCTTGGGTTCTGTCAACTTATCAGTTGGTGGGAACGTCCCACTAATTTCCAAAAAAT
>JBDRCL010000056.1:0-7150 GCA_043821745.1 Methanobacteriota archaeon
CCACGAAAAAACTAAAATTTAACCCCGCTCAATCACTTACTCTCAAAAAATAAAATTTATTTTCGGGATTAACCATACCGTTCGTTAGTAATAATCAAAAACTACTTCAATTAAATCGCTAACCTCCCAAAAATTGCAAAATTTTAGTTAAATTTATATGCGAGTTTATAGAGGCTTTTATTATGACCCAAGAAATTGGCGAAAATGAGATTTTAACGGGCCTGTATAAATCCGTCACTGAGGGAGATACGGAAGCAGTACAAAAGTTCTCGAAAATGGCAGTTGAACAGAATATACCAACTTTAAAGGCAATCAACGAGGGCCTGTCGAAGGGAATCCAGGAAATCGGCGACAGGTTCGGAAGGAACGAGATATACCTGCCCGAGCTGATAATATCCGCCGACGCGATGAATGCTGGCCTGGACATATTGATGGCGAACCTGAAGAAAGGAGAAAAATTTGAGAAGAAAGGCAAAGTCGTGCTGGGTACGGTAAAAGGAGACGTGCACGAAATAGGGAAAAACATCGTCAGCATACTACTCTCCGCCAAAGGTTTTGACGTATACGATCTGGGCACCGACGTCGACCCCAAGGCTTTCGTCAAAAAAGCTGAGGAGGTGGGGGCCGACATCATTGGAATGTCCACCCTGATGACGACGACCATGATTTACCAGAAGGACACGATAAAGCTCGCGGAGAACATGGGCGTCGCGAAAAAATATTTCATGGTGGTCGGTGGAGGCGTGATCGAGCCGTCTTGGGTGAAGAAGATAAACGCCGACGGGTACGGCAAGATGGCCGCAGACGCGGTGAAGCTCTGCGAGAGGTTGATGGAGGAAAGGCCATCAAAACCATTGAATGAACCTGTAGTTGTGGAGTGAGAAAAATGACAGATATTGCCAGATTTTTGGATGTTTTAGACAGGGCACAGGAAGGCGCAATTTGCACCAAGAAAGATTGGGACAGATTGATAATGAACAAAGTAAAGGAGAAGTTGAAAGAGCACAGTCTGGAAAAAACTTATAGTAAGGAAGTCTTCGTCAACAAAGACCTGAGCCTGGCGGACAGTTTCTGGAAAGCTGGGTTTGACCTCGCCGTTGACGTGGGGATGCTATGCACGGACACCGAAAGGGTGATCAAATTCACGGAGGAGGAACTCAAACAGACCCTCAAGAACGCGCCCAGCCAGATCACAATCGGAACGGGCAGGGACAAGGTCACCTTTAGAAACAGGACTCCGGAAGCCAAGATACCGCCGGTGGCAGAGTTCGGTCCGTTTGACGTGCCGGTTGATGAGGAAATATACCTTCACTCGCTTATGGCCAGCTGGCAGTACCCATCCATCGACGCGGCAGGGCCAGCTTCGACCCCTCTCACCATCTATGGGAGAGATGTTAGGGGAGGCACTCCGTTCGAGATCCTCGCCGGTAAGTACGAGGCCGGCATGATCAGAGAAGCTGTTAGAAAAGTCGGGAGACCCGGCATGCCCACTACCGGTGCAAACTGCACGGATACCGTAGGAATCGGATGGATCAGCACCTATGACCCTGAGCTCGAAACAATCTGGAGCTTGCCGCCTAGCGAACTGATGACGAACTTCAACCTGTTGAACAAGTCAGCCCATTTCATAAATTCTGGCGGGACATCTCACGCGGTAGCTCACTATGGAATGCTGGGAGGCCTTCCCGGCGGACCTGAGGGCGCCGCAGTTAGCACCATCGCATCGATGCTCCTGAGTATCGCAATCCACCAGCCGACGAGAGGGGGATACTCTGTCTTTGACCTGAGGGGGCCACCATATGGCGGCAGCAGCCAAGAGTCCTTGTGGTCCAACAGCGTCGCGGCACAAGCGGAAAGTAGGAACTCTGCGGCGATAATCGAACATTCCATCAACCCGACAGCCGGACCTTGCACCGAAATGCTCCTTTACGAAGTTGCGGCACAGGGCATAGAGCACACCGTCTCAGGCGTGTCGTCTATGCTGGGCGTCCGACCGAGGATGGGAAGATATTCCAACTATCTGGGGACGCTTGAATCTTGCTTTGCGGGCGAAATCGCCAAGGCTGCTCCCAAGCTGAACCTCGCGGATGCTAACGAGATCGTCAAAACAGCGTTCTCAAAGTTCTCAGACAAACTTAACAAAGCACCCGAGGGCAAAACTTTCAAAGAGTGCATCGACCTAAAGACCCTGAAGGCATCAAAGGAATGGGACGGAATATACAGGAAAGTTAAAGGTGAAATCACGGATTTAGGCGTGCCATTGATTTAAATTATTTTACATTCCCTCTTTTGCGTGCATGCCGGAGCGTGCTTTAGAGGTTAGGCTATTTTAAAAATCCGAGGACAGCCATAAATCCTGTTAAACTCAGTATAAAAAGTAAAATGGAGCGAGAAAATAAATTTAAAACGACAGTTAAGGTGGGAGCATGTGTGTCTAAATCTCTCGAAGCGTTGCTTAAGGAATCTAAACACGCGATGGTGATAGGGATAGGGGGAGGAGGCGATGTCGTCGGCACCATCCCGACCTCTCGCTATCTTCGCTGGCTCGGGGTCCAGACCGTCATCGGCGGCCTGACCTGGGAGCGATATGTAAACGACCCGGAGCCCGGCCCCAGGAAGATGGAGGAAATTGTTGAGATAGAGCGGCTGTCTTCGACCGTCGGCCTCGCTAACGAAAAAACGCGGACGACAAAGGGAATCAGGTTCACCGAATCCGCAGTCGCCGGGGTGCTGAAGGAGAGGACCTTGCTGATTGACCTGAACAAAGGCGTTCAGGGTGTTATCGATGGAGTAAACGCAGCCGCCCAGAAGCTCGGCATTGACCTGTTCGTTGGTGTGGATGTTGGCGGTGATGTCCTGGGAGAAGGTTCTGAGAAAGGCCTCCACAGCATGCTCGCTGATAGTATGATGTTGTCGGCTATGGCCAACTTGAAGGTGCCTGCGGTGCTCGGCGTCCTCGGCTGCTGCGCTGACGGCGAGCTCACTTTGGATGAGTTCAACAAACAGCTAGCAAACGTCGCGAGGCACGGCGGTCTCCTCGGCGCTCGGGGACTGACCCCAGAGGACGTCGCGATACTCGAGGAGGTCATCCCACACACGAAGACAGAAGCGAGCGCGCTGGCAGTCAAGGCCGCGCGCGGTTTCCGCGGAGATGTCGAAATCCGCGGAGGCTACCGCAAGGTCACGCTGACCCCGATGTCGGCGCTGACCTTCTACCTCGACCCCAATGTCGTCTTCGACCACGTCAGCAAGGTGGCGAAGGACCTGGTCCCCACCAGAAGTCTTGACGAGGCCCAAGCGATAATCGAGAGGGCCGGCCTGCCTAGCGAGTTCACGTTCGAAAAAAGCTACGCTTGGAAAGGTTACGTTGAAAACGACAAGCTTTACGAGGAGCGGAAATGACGCCGAAACTCGCGAACGAGATGCCGACCTTCAAGATAACATTCAGCGGGTGGGTGATGGGCTGGATCTGAAGTGTGATTTGGGACGGGCTTTCCGCAGAAATTTCTCGGCGTTCAGCTTCCTGATACTGGCCTCGTTAATCCTCATGACCCTGAGCACGGCCTACTTCGCGCTGGCTTTCAACCGAGAGCAGTTCAAGAGCCTATCCGATGTCCAAGAGTACGACAACATACTGTCGGACGTCACCACGATGGACGATTGGTCCAGGACAAAGTTCTACTGGTCCAACAATCTTGGAATCGTCGGGCTGTACGCGGCCACCTTCCCAACTTACCTGGGGGCCAACTCCGTCCTCTTGACCAGTTACCATATTGGCCTGGCGATAGTCTACAACTACCACGCTTACGGTCCGAACGCCATGCTGGTCTTCGCGGGCGTTATCTTCGTGCACGGGATGCTGGAGCTCACTGGCATCTTCATCATAGGGGCAGCTTCCCTCATCTTGGCCTGGAAATTCTGGAGTTACCTCGGCCGAGTGTTAAAATCCGGCTTTGGGAGGATGACTCGGAAAAGGAAGGCGGCGGCGAAGCGGTACCTGACCGATTACGCCCTCATGGTCGCCTTGGGAAGTTTCATGGTTTTCCTGGCGGCGCCCATCGAGGCCTACTTCTCCCCCTATGCCGGGCTGATTTTCTTCCTGTGGCCACCCATAGCGCTGTTTTTCCTCGGGGCAGTTGTACTGTTCTACGCCTCCATCATAAGTAAGGGCTTCACTCCGATGCGCCGCACCGTCGCCTCGGTGCTGGGAGATGCCAAAGCTGTATTCTCGGGCAAGTGGAGGCCGACATATCTGTCCCTGTTGATGCTCGCGATATTTTCCTTGATGATATGGCTTGGATTATTTTTATGAAATCTTCGCGAACTTAAAAGTCATTCTTTATCATCCTCGAAAAGGTAATCGCGAACCGACAAAAAAACGCGCAAAGGTATTAAATGGCGCGCGCGGTACAATTAGAACCCTACAGGGTAGGGTATAGATGATTATGGGAGTAACTTCTTTGTAGAGAGCCACGAGAGTTGAATCTACAAGTGATGAGTATGGAGAAGATAAGCTTCGGAAGGCTGCCGACCGTGCTGAGGTCGCAGGAATTGATCGACAAGGCGTTCAAAAAGGCTTCAGAATCGGCACAAAAGGTCCAAGGCCCGCCGCGGGAAGTGGCAATACAGCGCGAGCACCAACGGATAATGGTGATGACTTCAACCGTGAGCGAGCACCTGTCAAAGTCGGTTGCCGGCTTCCCATCGCTGATGAACCTGCCGCCCTTCTACCGCGACCTCGTCGATGCTATCTTCAGCATAGACAAGCTGAGGAAATCTTTAGGCACCGTCGGTGGCGCGGCCAAAATCGTGGACAAAATCAGGCGCGAGCAGTTCCGGAAACTAAAGTACTCGAGGTCCCCGATGGAGGCGGCGGCCATACGGAGGCAAGCCTACGGCAGAATTTCCTCGATACTAAAAAATCTGGACGGCAATTTAGTCTTCCTGAAGGATGTCTCCAAGAAGCTTTCTGACCTGCCCTCAGTCTACGTCGACATGCCAACTGTAGTCATCGCTGGATACCCTAACGTCGGAAAATCTACCTTGCTGCGGGCATTAACGGGGTCCGCCCCCAAGATCGCGCCCTATCCCTTCACCACGACCGGGCTGCAACTGGGTTACTTCGAGCACAGCCATCAGCGCTATCAGGTGATCGACACGCCGGGGCTGCTGGACCGGCCTCTGGAGAAGCGCAACCCCATCGAGCTGCAGGCCATCTCGGCCCTGAAAAACCTGGCGAAGGTGATAGTGTTCATAATGGACCCCTCCGAAACCTGCGGCTACGAAATGAGGGACCAGCTGCACCTGCTGGACGACATCGAAAAGATGTTCGCCGGGATGAAAGTGCTCGTGGTCGCGAACAAGACCGACATGCTGAACGAGGAAAAAATTAGCCAGACGCGGGAAAAACGCTCGGGCATATTTTTCGTGACGGCCTCGACCGGGGAAGGTGTCGGGGAATTGCGGGAAAATTTGCTTTGATTCAAATCCAGCAGTTAGCCGCAATAAGCAATTATTCTGGAGAAATGTTTCCACGACAAAACATGGGCGATACGTATTAAACTGTTTCAACGCATAGTTTTTTGATTGTATGCAAAATAAAATGACATCGTGCGAGAGATTGTTAGCCATTTTGAGCGGGGAAAAAAATGAAATTGACCGCATCCCGGCGATGAACTCTGTCGGTACTTACACCATGGATGCCATGAAGACCTACGATGCATTCTGGCCGGACGCAAATAGAAATCCCGAGAAGATGGCCAAGTTGGCCGCGGGGCTCCACAGGCTTGCCGGGCTGGACAACGTGACATTGCCGTTTGAACTGACCCTTGAAGCTGAGGTGTTTGGCGCTCCGTTGGAGTTTTTCGAGGGCAAGGTGAAATGGCCCACAGTCAAGGGTTTTATCGCCAAGGAAGCATCTGACTTAAAGATTCCCGAAGACGTCTCAAAAGCGGGGAGGATTCCGGTCGTCGCTGAGGCGATCAAAATCCTGAAGAGGGAGTTCGAGGGAAAGGTCCCGATAATCGCCTACATAAATTGTCCATTCACAAGCGTCAGCAGCTACCTGGTCGAGCCAATCGACTTCCTGAAATCAATGAGGAGCAACCCGGATAAAATGCGCGAATTCTACAAGGTAGTTCACCCATACTATGTCGAGATGGCAAACATTTTCAGGGAAGCCGGCGCGGATGTAATCACGTACCGTGAGGAAGGGACCTCACTAGACAACATCTCACCAAAGCACTTCGAAGACTTCGTTAAGCCTTTCCTGTCCAAGATGATCAGCGAAACGAAGGCTCCGACGATTCTCCACGTCTGCGGTCAATGCGCGAGCGCGGACGGAAAAACCGAGATAATCAGGAAATTGGTGGATTGTGGGGCCGGGGCCATCACGATAGACGAGAGGACGCCCGTCAAGCTGGCGAGGCAAATCGTCGACTCGGTAAATCCAGGCTATCCGATAGGGGGAAACATCGGTCCCTTCACCGTTATAAACGACGGCCCCATCGAGAGGATAAAGGCGACCGTCAAGAGAGTCATCGACGAAGGTGTGGACATGGTTGCTCCGGGATGCGACTTCTGGCTGGAGACGCCGACCGAGAACATAAAGGCGTTTGTGGATGCCACGAAAGAATACGGGACCCCTCCGCCGTGGGCAAGGAAATAGGAGGACGATGCAATGTTCAAGTTCAAGACTCCGCAAAAAATTTTCCAAATAGGAAAGGTGAAGATCGGCGGCCAGCCGGGAGAGCTCCCCAAGGTCCTGATCGGCACCATCTTCTACGAAAAACACGACATCGTAAAAGACCCTAAAACGGGGGCTTTCGACAAAGAAAAAGCGGAAGAGCTCATAAAAAAACAGGACGGGCTATCCGAACTCACGGGCAACCCGTGCATGTTGGACATCGTGTGCACATCTGTTGAGTCGGGACAAAGATACATCGACTTCGTTGCGGGGGCCACGGATGCGCCAATATCAGTTGACATCATGGAACCCAAAAACAAGCCCGGGATTTTGAAATACGTGGGTGAGGCGGGCCTAGCCGACAGAGTCCTCTACAACAGCATATGGTTCCCCAAGGAGGACGAGATTAACGCGCTCAAGGATTCGAAGATAAAAGCTGCCATTTTGCTGGGCTACAACGTGAAA
>JBDRCL010000057.1:0-6268 GCA_043821745.1 Methanobacteriota archaeon
GGTACCGCGTCCACGTCCCCGTACTCCTTGAACAGGGCGGCCTTACCCTCCATGACCGGCAACGCGGCCTCGGCCCCAATGTTGCCCAAGCCCAGGACCCTGCTGCCGTCGGTGACTATGGCGATGGTGTTCCATTTCGAGGTGTATTCGAAAACCTTTTCCTTGTTTTTAGCTATTTCCTTGCTCACTTCCGCGACGCCTGGAGTGTAGGCAAGGATCAAATCCTTTTCGGTTTTAAAAGGTACTTTAACGGACGTCGCAATTTTTCCCCTGAACTTCTTGTGCAGCGCTAACGCCTCTTCTTTCAGTGTCACGCACGAACAGCTCCTTTGTCATGTTTCACGAACATCGTTGACGACGTCCATTATGGCACACTCTAAGAGTTTTTCTCCCAAATACTTATCTATCCTGAGGCCCAGCTTCTCCACCTCTTGGGCCTGCCGCTCCGCCCACTCGTATCGTCTCCTTGCATCCTTCAGCCCTATGAAAGCGACCTCAGGGTAGCGCGCGAAGTCGGCATGCTCGGCCAGTCTCGACTCGTCCGCTATGCCGATTGCCGCTGCCATGCTGAGTTCGCCGGTGCCAGCGTGCGGCCCCTCCAGGTTTATGAGGGTGTTGTTGAAGGAAAGGTGAATGTCGAGTTCGACCCCAAGGGACGGTACCCAATCCCTCAGTACGCTGTTGCCCCCATGGCCGTTGACGAGGACCACCTTCTTGATGTCGAGCGTTTGCTTAGTGTCAAGCAGAGTCGCGCGTAGCTCGTCCAAGACTTGTTCTATGCTCTGGTGCTCGCCAGTGTCTATCTCCGGCAGCTCGTAGGAGGATCTCAGGATGCCCAGGAACTTGGCGCCTGTTCGCTTCGCCGCTTCTTGTGCTACGTGGGAGGCCAGCCTGGCGTCGGTGTCTGGGGGAAGGGCTGCCCCATGTCGTTCATCGTGCGAGCCAAGCGCCAGTATGCCCACGTCTCCATTCAACTTCACACCTTCTCAAGCCGCTTGACCATCTTGACCGCGGCCTCCACCGAGCGCCTCGCGTAGTCGTTCACTCGGTCGAACGCCTGCAGACGCGTCATGCCCGGCCCGGAGATGCCGAGGGATACAGGCTTCCCGTATTCCACGGACATGTCTATCAGCTTTCTGGTCGCGTGCTGCATGACTATCTCGTCGTGCCCTGTCTCTCCTTCGATCACCGCTCCCAGGGTCACCACGGCGTCGATGTTTTCCCGCTGAATCAGTTTCTTTGCCGCCAAGGGCAATTCGTAAACCCCCGGGACCATGATTTCAGCGACCACTTGCGCCCCCAGGAAGTCAGCGTGGTTTTTCGCGAACTCCACCATCGGCGCGACTATGTCAAAGTTGAACTCTGTTGCCACTATGCCTAACTTCACCAATTTTTCACCTCCTTAAGGGTCCGGCGTCGGTGGCACCCTCTCTCTGCCCCGTGCCGGCCATTTTCGTGAGCTCCTCAGGCTTGAAGAGCAGCCTGTAAACATTTCTGGCGTGCTCGCGTGCCCGGTTCTCGGCCAGGACGGCGAGCTCCTTCTCGCTACTGGCCTCGTCAGCGAAGACGAAGACTTCTATGATGTGCTTGTTGGTCAGTAGCTGTGCCGTGATAAGCCCTAGCGAGGCCTCATGGGCGCATTGCTTGTCGATTGGCTCTGCCCCAGGCATGCCGAGGGCCATCACGATGTCGTTGCCCTCGTCGAGCAGCCTTTTGGCCTCGACCGGCAGGTCCTTGATGCCGGGCACGGTTCGACGCTCCAGCTTCACGCTGCAGAGCTGCTTCAGTTCGTCGATGGCCACGCGCCCCATGTCGTAGCGCGAGAAAGTCGTGTCCACGATTCCAACGCGTTTCAAAATTTCAGCCCCCCTCTTTTGTTTCCACGATTTCAGAGCCCTCCAGGAACTCCATGCCGTGTTTTTTCCCGTATTCCTTCGCGTCATCTCCCGATAGTGCACGGTTTGTCGTGGCGTCCAGCATCTCGCATATGCAGATCACCGGAGTCACGCTGGCTATCTCAGCCAATGCGACCACAAGTTCGGTGTGCCCCCTGCGCTCGGTGAGCAGGCCTTTCGCGGCGCGAAGTAAGTGCACGTGGCCAGGGCTCCTGAATTCCCTCCCGAACTCTTCTACAAGGTCGCTGTTCACGGCTTTCGCACCCAACTTTCCGAGCTCACTTATGGTTAGGGCTCGGTCCACGTCGGTCACCCCAGTGAACGTCCGCCTGTGGTTTACCGTGATCGAGAAAGCCGAGCGCTCGTCATACGGTATGTCGTTCGGGATGGTCGCGTTAAAGATTTTGAACTTCGGTAAAGCTTCGCGGTAAATGTCCGTGAGATAGGGCGTCCCAAAGCTGTCCGCTATACGCGATTGCAAAGCGACGCAAATCAGCCCGCCGGCGTCCTGCCTCATCGTCGCGACGTGGTGCGGCTTGACCGCGTTTGCAGATATCACTATGTCGACCTCATTCTCTCGGCTGTTTGAGTCGTGCAGGAGCACGAATTTTCCGTCCCGTAACGATTCCAGTGTTCTCTCCATACTCATGGCAAGACCTCCACTTTGACCAAGTCGCCTTCCTTGAGACCGATGGCCTTTCGCAGGTTGCGCGAAGCTATGATTTCTAAAATGTCAGTGTGGTGAGTGCGATTTGGCATGACGATTGCGATCTTAGTGCCCTTCAGCCGGGCATGGAAGAATTTCACGGGGCCGAAGGTGCGTTCGCTGGTTCTGAAACCGGAGACTTGCTTCGAGGGCATTCGCAAGAGGGTTTCCTTGAGATCGATTGAGCTCTTTTCGAGCTTGATGTCGAGAGTTCCGGGATACGGCGCGAACCCGAGTTCCCTCTTGAACTGTTCCGCGTATTTCGTTTGACCCACGTAATAGCTGCCCTCGCCCATTCCGGTGACGATGCGGCCGGAAATAATTAATGGGGCAGCTCCATGTTTCAACACGTTTTCAAGCTCCTTGTGGAGGGCTCGGAGTGACGATATCCCTGCGGAGGTTATGCGGATGGCCTGTCCGCGCGGCTCTATCCTGCGCGTTATCATGGACTGACCTTCGAGCTCGGCCAACCTTCTAATGGCCGTCTGTTTAGATCCACCCAGGCGGCTTGCCAGCCAGCTCGATGAGACGGTGACCTCGCCTTTGGTAGCTCCCTCCTTCGCCAGGAGCATCAAGGTCTCGATCCATGTTTTTTCAGCCAATTTTACCCCTATCAACCCACGGGTTCAACCCTTTTAAGGCTTTCCAAATGTGGTACGCGTCTAAATAATGAGACGAAGGGGTCAAAACCCCATCAATTACGAAGCGCTTGGTTTAAAATATTAGTAAGATTTAAGGTTCTCGATAGAAGATGACATGAGGTGGTATGATGGAGTTGCCAACGCTTGACAACGTCGATGTCAAGGATAAGACGGCGATAGTTCGTGTCGACATAAATTCACCTTTGGACCCAAAAACTGGCGAAATTTTAGACGACACGAGAATACGTGAATCTGCCGTTACGATCAAGGAACTTGTCACGAAGGGCGCTAAAGTCGTCGTGCTTGCTCATCAAGGGCGGCCAGGCGACGATGATTTCACAACGCTCGAAAAGCACGCAAAAAAACTGAGCGCCGCCATAGGCCTGGAAGTCAAATACCTGATGGATATTGTCTACGGCCCCCCGGTTGATACAGCAGTCGGACTCATGCGACCAGGCGAAGTTTTGTTGTTAGAAAACGTTCGCTACTTAGCCGAGGAGAACATGAACCGGCCCATGGAGGAACAGGCCAAGACAAGGCTGGTACAAAGGCTAGCGCCTTTGGCGCAGATCTTCGTCAGCGATGCGTTTTCCGCGGCGCACAGGTCGCAGGCATCCATCGTGGGGTTTGCCGCACAACTGCCAGCCTATCCAGGGCGCCTCATGGAAAAGGAGATTAAGGGGTTGACACCGGCGCTTTCCCCAGAGCACCCCTGCGTTTATCTCCTTGGCGGAGCGAAGCCGGACGACGTTATAAAGATGATGGAGAATTCCATGAGCAAATCGATCGCGAATCTGGTGCTAACGGGCGGCGTTTTGGCCAACATTTTCCTAATCGCCTCAGGGCGGGACCTCAGCGGGCCAAACTTGAAGATGATTATGAATGAAGGGTATGGCAAGATGCTGGACCGGGCTAAAAAATTGGTCACGACTTACGGTGATAAGATAAAAGTCCCAGTGGACGTCGTCGTTGATGACAATGGCCAGCCCAAGGTGTTATCCGTAGAGCAGCTTCCAACGGACCGCGTCATATGCGACGTTGGGCCGAGAACAGTTGAGGAATACTCCAGAGTACTGGATGGTGCGAAGACAATAGTTGCGAAGGGCCCCATTGGAATATTCGAGCGCAAGGGGTTCGAGCGCGGGTCTTTCGAGCTGTTGAAGGCCATGGCAGACTCAAAGGCCTTCACGATAATGGGGGGAGGCCATATAGTTGCGGCGGCGAAAGCGGCGGGAGTTTCCTCCAGGATGAAGCACATAAGCACGGCGGGAGGAGCGGCGATTAGTTTTCTCACTGGTGACCAGATGCCAGGGATTGAAGCGCTTTTATATTCAAAAAGCGCCATGAAACTTTAGTGATGGCCGTTGAGCAATATTGTCATAGTGGGTTTTCAGTCAGCTGGACTGACAGCCGCGGCCGCAGTCCGTCTCTTCGATCGCGAGGCCAAGGTCACGGTCGTGGAGAGGAGAAATCAAGCCACGTATCACCCCTGCGGACTTCCGTTCGCCATCGGGGGAGAAGTACAAGATATTCGTCAATTGGTTGATGCCGTTCCGAAGATGCCGGGCGTGAACGTGTTGCTTGGCACGGAGGCGAAGTCCATCGACGCCAAGGCGAAGGCGCTCGAGGTGCAAGACCGCAAGACCCTCAAGACTGAGAAAATACCCTACGATAAGCTCATCCTGGCCACAGGTAGCCTGGCGTTCAAACCGCCGATTCCCGGAGCCGAGTTGGAAAATGTCTTCACGTTGCGAACAATGCGAGACGGCGAGGATATTCTGGCAGCCCTGCCGCAATCTAAAAAAGCGGTCGTGATAGGTGCCGGTCCTATCGGGGTGGAGGTCGCTGGTGCCCTCAAAGGCCGCGGTCTGGAAGTCGTGCTGGTGGAGATGCAGCCGAGCGTTCTACCCGGGATGCTTGATCCCGATATGTCGGAGCTGGTGCTTGACCATATCAGTAAATCCGGCGTCAAGACGATATGCTCCAAACCTGTGAAGGAGATACGCGGTGAAGGGAAAGTCAACTCAGTCGCCCTGGAAGGCGAGGAGATCCCGGCTGACATGGTCATAATGGCCATCGGGGTGAAGCCGGACGTGGAGCTTGCCGTGAAGACAGGGCTCAAGTTGGGGCCAACAAAAACGATCGCCGTGGACGAATTTCTCCGTACCAGTGATCCCGATATATTCGCGGTGGGAGACTGTGCCGAGTCCCGCTGCTTCATAACGAACAGGCCGGTCTGGAGCCAGCTCGCCACGACTGCGATAAGGATGAGTAAAGTCGCTGGCATCAACGCCGCTGGCGGCAAGGAGACGTTCGAGGGCGTCCTGAACACAGTTGTTTCGTCGGCATGCGGGCTGGAAATCGCTTCGACGGGCCTCACTGCGAACGCATCGAAAGCAGCAGGGATTGATACGGTCGCCGCGCGCGTGAGGACCCTTAGCAAGCCGCACTATTTCCCGGGCGCGGAAACAATTTTCGTGAAGCTTGTCGCTCAAAGAAAGGAACGAAGGGTCATCGGAGGCCAGATAATAGGCGACGGCGCGGCCGAGAGGGCCAACCTGATCGCCCTCGCGATTAAAAAGCGCACGACCGTTGACGAGCTTTCGCGAATGGAGTACTGTTATGCTCCACCGGCGAACAACAGCATAGAGCCAATCATGATAGCTGCGGATGCCCTGCTTCGAAGATTGTAAGATGGGACCATGTTTTTCGTTATCGAGAACCTTGAGCCGAGGCTCAGCGATTGGCTCTATATAGAATATTCGCACTCGGCCCAAATTGCGGGAAAGAACCTGTTGATAACCAACGTTAAAAGGCGCTCAGAATTCAACAAGCTCTCGAAAATTGTACGTGTCGAAAATAAGCGCGCTGAGGAGCTGTTCGATCAGGACGAAATCGTCTTGCTCGACCCGCTTGCAAGGAAAACGCTTTCGCCACTCGACCTCAAGGAAAAGAGTGCCATCCTGATAGGCGGAATCCTGGGAAATGACCCGCCAATTGGACGGACGAAAGAATTGCTGACGAAA
>JBDRCL010000058.1:0-6462 GCA_043821745.1 Methanobacteriota archaeon
GCATAGTATGTCAAGTTCAAAAACTCCACCCCTGCCGATATCCAGGCCTTTTTTCTTTTGCCGAATAATTTCGTATATGCCGGCCATAGAAATTCGTGTGCCAAAGAAGCCATATTCAACATATGAACCGTCTTTTACGAATTTTGAAACAGCTTCTTCAATTCCAATTATTTTGTCTTCAAGGGCCCTAGATTTGTTCTTCAATACCCATTGCCTGTGCTCTTCTGGATCATGCTTGCCAATTATTTCTTTTGCGCCCTCTTCCAGCAAATCCATTTTTTCACATATAGAAGTGGCCGACAGTAATTATAAAGATGTCTCGCCCCCCCGTGAACCGCGCCTGATTGGCAAAATTATTGCATTTATGGGGTTTCAAAAATGAATCCAGATTGTGTTTCTCGATTGTGTCCCGCACGAACTCGAACGGGTTTCTTCCTCTCTTTTGCGAGGTGAGAGGGCCGTGAGAATGGAAGCAGATGCAGCTACATTTCGTAAAGGACACGCAGGGACATCTGCGCGAGTATTTCAAGACAAATCAGTCCGAAAGTGGGTTCTCGGAATACAAGCGCAGGTTCGGATGAAAGATCGCCCAGAGGAGAGAAGATCGGGTGGACACGACCGCCTTCTGCACGACGCTGTAGCACTACTTATTCGGGCTCAAGTAACGCGGAATTTTGTCCCACAGCCGGTCTATCAGGGGCTGGAGCCATAGTCAATTATTTGAAACGCAATAATCTGACAGATATGGCATTAGCTTCTCTCTTGGCATACAAAAACCCGACCAGTATGGGGGTAATTATTGGAGAGCCCAACAGCGAAGCATGCGATAAGAATTGGATTTAAGAGGGACATTCCTCTGTGCATCGGGGAGAACTACATCGATATCGTTCCAATTATCAAGAATGGCCGCATTGCGGCGCTCGGCCTATGATTTCCTTGCCGCTTCATTAGATCCAGGGTGAGAATCAGACTATTTCAGAGACTAAAACCCATCGTCATCGAAAAGACTAAAAACTCATTCTGCTAGTAAAAATGAGGTGACTGGATGAAAAAGTTGTCCGAGTTGAACGGTGTGAAGGTTTACAGCGATCGCGCGCGCTACATCGGGACAATCGAAGATGCCGTTATCGATGACAAAGAGGGGTCGATAGTCGGCCTGGTCTTTGAGCGAAGGGGCGGCAAGGCCTTGTCCATCCCTTATGGCAGCCTCATGGCCATCGGCGACATAATCTTGGTCCAAAGCAAAAAGGCAGAGGCAGTTGCGGCGACATGATTGAGTCGTTCAGGGGCAAGAGACCCCGCATACACAAGACGGTATTCGTCCACCCTTCATCCACGATCATCGGGGACGTCGTCATAGGCAAGCACTCGAGCGTCTGGCCAGGCGCCGTAATAAGGGCTGATTTTACTCGGGTGAGGATAGGCCGGTACACGAACATCCAGGACAACGCGGTGATACATTCTGGCGACGTGTACGACGACGGGAAGCCAAAGTACTACTCGGCCAAGATAGGCAACTATGTGATCATCGGGCACCAAGCGCTGATTCAAGGGGCCACCATCGAAGACCAATGCGTCATCGGCGGGAGCTCCATAGTGTTCAACGGCGCGAGGATAAGGAAGGGCTCGATGGTCGGGCTCGGAGCAGCCGTCCTGCGAGGTTTTGAAGTGCCGCCGCGCACGGCCGTGGTTGGAATTCCGGCCAGGCCGCTCAGGACGATAGCCAGCGACGAATTCAGGCGCATAAAGAGACAGGCGATAAACTACTCAAAGCTGGCTGAAGCGTACCTCAAAAAGGAATCAAAGTCGTCTCGAGCCGGTCGCAGGTGGGGTACTCCTCGACTAAGGCGAAAGTGAGGTCCGGCTCTATCTTCGACAACTTCTTCGCGACGCGCCAGTGGATTTCTATCCTGTTTTTTTGGCGGTCCACCTTCACCAGCTCAGCCGGGACGCCGTGAACGCGCATTAACCTTAAACGGATCGATGCAAGTTTGCTCCTTGACAAACCCAGAATTACCCCTTTCACCAACAGCCCGTCCGGAGTGATGACCTCATGAGGCCTGGCCACGTTCCTCGCCTTGCGCTTGAGCCGGTTACGGAGCTGCACGGCGTCCTTCAGCGAGCTGGGACAGTAATGAATGTTCAGGCCTGTGTTCTTGGCTGCCCACCTCAAAACTCTGACGGCCTCCTCCTCGCTGCCCTTGGCCGCCATCGATACGTTAGACTTGGCCCTGAATCCTCTTGCTTTAAGCTCGGCCAAGTTAGTGTCGGAAAACTCCAGCTCGTTGAGGTTGACGAAGTCGCAGCGGATCTTGTCCAGCTCGGAGAGAAAAGACAATATTTTTTTGTAAGTTCCGGGGATGACGGGTATCTCTACACCGGCGGATAGCCCAGCGTCCAACGCCAGCTTGACCGGCCTGGTGAACCAAGTGTGGAACCTGATCTCATCGAGGCCAGCTCGCTCGAGCGTGCGCAACTGCTCCGTCGAAAGCTCCCCGCAGCAGTACATGTGCACGTGATGGCTGGCGCCGAATCTCCTCTTCAAGAGGCGAAGATACCTCAGGACCCGTTTGAACCTCAGAGTCGGGTCGCCGCCGGTTATCCCGGCGCCCAGTGCGTCTATGGATCTGGCCTCATCCAGGATATCATGAACCGACCTGATCGGACGTTCGTTTGCATATGCCAAATCCTTCCCTGCCCTTTTTTCTGAGAGCGGACAGTAGAAACAATCGCGCTGGCAAAGGCCAGTGACGAAGAGAACCACTTTGGCCCCTTTCACACAAAGTTGGCAGCCGCGGGGCATCTTTCCAAGGAGCAACGAATTTGCCGATGTCCTAACGATTCGACGCTCGTTGCTTTTTATGACCGAGCTCATGGCCCCAGCGCCTTTTCCCCTCAGTGACCTCTTCCTTCCATATCGGGACATCAGTCTTTACCCTATCCATTATCTCCGAGAGCGCCTTGAAGACCTCTGCACGCCTGACTCCCGCAACAAGAACGTATATCGCGTCATCCCCGGGGGCGATTTGGTCCACGACATGATGTATCATCACCATTCTCATGTCCGGACGTCCTTCGACATCAACCGCAATTTCCCCGAGCTTTTCTACCGCGACATCGGCTTTCTCGTAGTGCAAGTACTTGACGACCTCGCCTTCGTAAGATTTTCCCCTGATTACGCCCACGAAACACCCGATCGCTCCCACATCCTTGCCCAACTTTGCCCTCATCCGCGCAAGGAGAGACGGTAGGTCGACTTCCCCCTTACGATGGACACCGACATCAGGCATGAACTACCACACCGAACAACAGCCGCCAGAGACCGGCGGGAACACGGCCAAAACATCGCCATCCCTCAGCTTAGCGTCAAGTCCTTTCTCCAAGTTTACGCCCCGGCCATTGATGAGTATGTTCACCGTCTCGCGCAACTTTTTACCTTCGAAGAGTTGTTCCTTCAGCTTGGCGCCAAATTTAGCGACAAGCACGTCCAGCAGGGAAGAGATATCCTTGACTCCATCGACCTCTGTCTTCTCAACGCCGGCTGCCTCTCTGAAGTTCGCGAAGAACTTTACCGTAATGCTCATGGCAATCATCGAAATCTTGCACAAACTGCTTTAAAAGCTTATTTACTCAACCTATTTAAGCACAAGTTAGAGAATATTTAAAGTAGGTCGATTTCGTGGCCGAAGTAAAAACCAAATTACAGAATATCGTGCTTTCTGTGACATATGAGGGCGTGGTGTTTGACCTGGAGAAGCTGGCCAGGTCCCTAGATGGCGCGAGGTACGATCCAGAGGTATTCCCTGGCATCGCATACAAATCAAACGACCCCAAAGCGTCCTTCCTAATATTCGCCTCGGGGAAGATGAACTGCGTTGGCGCGAGAAGCATGAGCGACGCCAAACTGGCGATAAAAAGGCTCACCAAAAGGCTCCAGACGATACGCGTGAAGATTAAAGCTGAACCAAAGGTCAAGGTCCAAAACATCGTGGCCTCTTTCGATTTCGGTAGAGAGTTCGATCTTGAGAAGATAGCGAGGACTTTTGACAACACCGAATACGAGCCAGAGGTCTTCCCAGGACTGGTGTTCAGGCTTGAAGAACCAAAAGTCGTGGTGCTGCTATTCGTCTCTGGGAAGGGTGTCTGCGCTGGTGCAAAGAGCATGGCTGACATCAAGGCGGCTGGGGCCAAGATAATAAAACTGATGAAACATCACTGAAAACGCAACCCAAAAACACGCCCCCTATGCCGAGCTATTTGGCTAGTTTTGCGACGATGTTCGCCGTTTTATGTCCAAGATCTCTGCAGTTCTCAATGCATTGAGCATCAGGAGACTTAACGGCCGCCGCTCCGTAATGCTTCCCACCGGAACGGCCAAACACGACCATGCCGTGGATGAGCATCGCATGGATTATAGAAAGCAAAGTTGTCTCGGCACCGCTGGCCGTCCCTCCAGAACTCGTGAAGGCTGCACCAACCTTTCCATCAAGTTTACAGTAGACCTTGTGGGACCTGTCGATGAAATCCTTCAACTTGGTAGACATCTGCCCAAAGTAGCAGGGGGAGCCCATTATTATCCCGTCGGCGCTCAGCAAATCGTCAACGCTTGCCTGGTCGACCCTCTTCGTGATAACTTTCATCCCCTTCACCATCTCTGCTCCCTCGGCAACTGCATGGACCATCTTCTCCGTGTTTCCGGATGCCGAATCATATATTATCAAAATTATCGACACTTCAATCATCCCTTTTACTTTATCTGTTGGAATACTGCAATTTAAATTCATTTATTGCCACAGTTTAAAAAATATGTAAAATCTTGGCCCAAATTTAAAAAATATTTATGCAACTTGACTCCATATTTGAACAATGAAAATTTTGTTAATCCTCGGCCATCCGGACAAAGGAAGTTTCAATCACGCCATTGCTGAATCTGTAAAATCAACTTTGTTGAAGATGGGGCATCAAGTGATGTTCCACGACCTCTACGCCGAAGGCTTTGAACCCATTCTTCCTCCTGGGGAAATTTCTGCAAGCGGAAAAGTAGATTCAACCATCAAAACTCACTGTGAAGAACTGATCTCGGCCGATGGGATCATAATTGTCCATCCAAATTGGTGGGGACAACCGCCGGCAATAATCAAAGGTTGGATAGATCGGGTCCTCAGACCCAGAATAGCTTACAGATTTTATGGGACAACTGAGGCGGGCATACCTGAGGGATTATTGAAAGCCAAGACCGCTCTAGTTTTCAACACGTCCAACACCTTCGAGGAACGCGAAAAGGCCCATTTCGGTGACCCGCTCGAAAACCTATGGAAAATTTGCGTTTGGAACTTTTGTGGCGTGAAAAAATTCTTCAGAAAAACATTTTCGGTAATTGTTGAAAGCTCATTGGAACAGCGAAAGCAATGGCTCAAAGAGGTCGAGGAGCTCGTCACAAAAGAATTCTCCAGTAGTCCTTGAACTATAAGATTAAATCACAGAATACTAGACTTCAATCTTCCTGAACTGGCTCAGGCACCTGCGATAAGAGCCGTAAAACTCCTTTATGAAATACCAATAGAATGGGGACTTGCATATGTCGGACCTCTTGAAAATCTCTTGGTATTCCGACAGCCTCTCAGAACTCGTATCTCCTTCTTGAACGGCCTTGGCAGCCACCTCTCCGGCGTATTGGCCCATTATCATGCTGTGGATAGTTCCCGAAGCGCCCGCAGCCTCGCCCACGTACATCACGCCACCGTCCACTATTCTCTTGAAGGCCCTGCCGCCGTGGAAACTTGTGACATAACCGTGTGCTTGTACTGGGTAAGCATTCCTTATCTTGTACGAAAAGGCAATCCTCTCATCTTTCTTAAAATCATCAAACCGTTTCAACGAAGGAAACCCCGAAAAGCAGGTATCGCTGGAATGGGGCCAGAAAAACGCGTCCGAAAGAATCCTCTTGTCAGAGCTTTTGTATATCTCCACAACGCCACCTTCAAAACCATCCACTTTCGTCAGCTCCGTCAATACGCCGGGGACCGGCTTGTCCTTGAAGCTGGACATTGCCAAAGGACTGTTCAAAATCGCCGCTCCTGTTGCGCAAACAGTTATATCGGACTCTACCTTCGGTATGCTTTTGGACGATGTGATTACACCGCTAACCTTGCCTTTGCTTCGAAGGAAAGATGTTACGCGCGCATTCAAAATTAACTCAGCGCCGGCGTTGATCGCAAGTTTGGCCAACTCCTTGTCGAAATCAGCCCTTGGAGTCAGATGGCCGAGCTTTTGGTTCTTGATGTCCTCAAGAACGTTGCCTGTTAAAGCGTTACAGATTTTGAAGCCCTTTACTCTTCGCAGGACTAGCTTTCCCCTCAAAGTGGTCAAAATTTTATCCGTGAACTTCGTTTCGATTAGCCATCCGGTATCGTGACATGGGAGACCAACAGTCGAATGCTCGTCCAGAAGAAGAACCTTTGC
>JBDRCL010000059.1:0-11536 GCA_043821745.1 Methanobacteriota archaeon
CTCCATCGTCAAAATTTGTTTCGTCTTGGTGTCGACCGCGACGTGGATCTTCAGGTAGCCGCGCTCGCTTTTGCCTCCCCAGCGTTCCCGCCTCCGCCGCAGTTGGTCACCTTGATGCTCGATGCGTCGATGGCCACGACGACGTCATCGCCCAGCCCACGAAGGCTGCGTTCGAACTTGGGTTGGAGGCTGTTGATCCTCCGACAAATTGTGCTGTAGTCGGGCACTTTCAGCTCAGGCAGGAGCTTCGCCAGGGCTTCGACGAAGCCCTCCTCCTGCCTGAAGGGCAGCCTGAAGAAGTGCCGCGGAAACCCCAGGAACTCGATCAGATTTTCGGGGTAATCGAAAGGGGCTCCACGCTTACCTCGATTCATCTCCTCTAACTCTTCCTCCCAGTTCTCGACGAAGTCGAGATCGATCAACAGCTCGCCGCGCCTAACGAGCTGGTCGTTATAGCTCTTCCAATCCCTCAATCTTTTTTGGCATGTTAGGTCAACTCGGTGGTTTTGCCACCCACCTCATTGACCAGCCTCACACAATGACTCAATCGTGGATCGACTTAAAATTATGCAACACAGCAGCTTAATTAATATGTATACGAGTTAAACTACCGTACAGTATTAGTTCTTGGATGGAGATGAGACCTAAGGCATCCAGGGCTAGGGGGTCGTGGCTAGTGGTTAAAAAAACCGTGCCGAAGAAAAACAAGAACTTTAGGCATGTCATAAAGTCGAAACCTCGACAGTTGCAACACCAGCGAACCTTGGAGCCTAGCCGATATCTCGCCCCTATCGTTAGATCGTCGAACGATGCCATTTTCAGCTTGACAACGACAGGCAAAATCACGAGTTGGAACAAGGCGGCGGAAATGATTTACGGCTATTCGGCCGGTGAGGCCATAGGGCATTCTATTTCCATTACCATCCCCCCTGACCGCAAACAAGAGTTTGAACAATTTCTCAAAAAAGTCAAACGAGGAAAAATTATCAAACAATTTGAAACATTTCGTGTGCACAAAAATCGCACACCAATTTATTTATCACTGACAATTTCTCCCATTAAAGACGCTACGGGCAAAATTATAGGCGCCTCGGCAATCGCTCATGACATCACCGAGCGCAAGCGGGCGGAGGAAGCGCTGCACGATTCAGAGGAAAGATTAAGAACGATAATTAATTCCTCTCCTGAGGCTATTGTGGTCACTGACGCAGATATGAACGTAGTCTCATGTAACCAGGCGGCATTAAAAATCGCTGGCCTTTCCTCGAAAGATGAGTTGATTGGTAAGTATGCATTTGACTTTATTATCCCGAGTGAACGTCATAGGGCAGTATATGATTTGAAGAAAAAAGCAGGGCTGGGCGTCGCAAAAGGCTTGGAATATAAGTTATTGACCAATGACGGCCGCGAGTTATTCGTGGAAATCTCTGCAAGTGTTATCCCAGACAAATCCGGCAAACCCGCATCCTTTGTATTTATATGCAGGGACATCACCGAGCGCAAGCGCGCAGAGGAGGAGCTGTTACGTAGGGAGAAAATCATCAGGATCGGGGAGACTACTCTAGGCGACATAAACAGGAAATACGGGGTCAAAACCACCGCCTCGGAATTGGGCCTGGAAGACATTTTGGAGCATTTTGCCGAGCTGAACACCAGGCCTGCGCCTCAAATCATTTTCGCCATGTTAGTGATGGCAACAAGCACCGTTTTCCAACAGACAGGGGTCAAAACGAGCGAGGGAGAGGTTCGAGAATTCTTCGCTCCTATCATCAAAAGGACCCTTAGAGAGTTCTTTTCTCTCGCTAGAGAGTTTGGCAGGGATATCCCACGTGAATACGTAGACTT
Source organism: Methanobacteriota archaeon (assembly GCA_043821745.1). Lineage (GTDB taxonomy): Archaea > Hadarchaeota > Hadarchaeia > Hadarchaeales > Hadarchaeaceae > Hadarchaeum. The sequence continues at coordinate 1,846 of JBDRCL010000059.1, forward strand.
TGAGAAAGCACTCAAAAGTGGTTCCAACCTCAAAAAGTTGTCAATGATACGAGATAACACCTAATATAATCAACCCCCAGAGTTCGCTTTGAGCCCTCAAACTGGACCGTTTTCAGTCAGACAGGGTTTATCCTGGCTTCCATCGTGACTGTTCCATTCGTCTATTTTGACCTAACTCGGCGATTCTTGTTCACGACTAAATAAATTAAAGCCCGAAACTTCTGATTCCAAACAAACTTCTTCAACGAGCTGAGGGCCCCACGTAATTAATTAGTGATGGAGCAAAATACTAATGATTGTGTAGCGAGCTGTTAGTGGTGATTGACACGGCGGATGAGTTCGAAAGGGCGGCAAAAGAGATCGGGGATCTGTTCAAAGAGCGCGGCACGAAGATTTTGAAGGAAGCTGCTGCCAGCGTTCGGCGGGAAAGGATTAATTGCAGCAAAGCTAGGGAGGCGTTGTCCTTTTTCATGTCATACTGGTGTGATGTAGTCAGACCATCGCTAGTCTCCCTTGCCTGCGAGGCTGTGGGGGGCGATCCCTCGACTGCGCCCTTCCTAGGAAGGTCCCTGACGCTGCTCAGCGGTGCGACCGACATCCACGATGACATTATAGACAAGACGATTACCAAGGGGAAGAGAAAAACAGTCAACGGAGGATTCGGAGGGGACATCGCCCTGTTGGTCGGGGATGTCCTGCTCTTTGAGGGGTTCGCCGAGCTCTTCGCGGGCCTTGCCCGACTGAAAATCCCACCGGAGGAAAAGTTGGCCATCGTTCACAGCGTCAAGGAGCTATACTTCGAGATGTGCGACGGAGAGGCGTTGGAGCTCGATTTCAGAGCGAGGACGGATGTGAAGCCAGAAGAATACATTTCAGTGGTGAAGAAGAAGGCCGCCGACGTGGAAGCTTGTCTGCGGACGGGAGCCATGCTGGGCGGAGGTTCTCCAGAACAAATCAATGCCTTGGGGGAATACGGAAGAACTTTGGGGGTAATCGTCCTGCTAAGGAACGACTTTGAGGACATGTGTGGTTTTGACCTGCTGAAGTCGAGGATAGACTACGAGAGCCTTCCGCTACCGCTACTTTTTGCCCTGGAAAATAAAGAAAAGAGGGAGGAAATCCTCGCCGCCTTAAAGAATCTGGACCGGAAGGGAGCCAAAAAGCTGTTAAGGCTGATTTCTGAGGCGGGAGCCATCAATAAGCTTGAAAACTTGTTTATGAGTTTGAAGGAGCAGGCAGATGCAAGTATCAATGGTTTCAAATGGGAAGTGTTCAAAACTATCTTGACGGCCACTGTGCCTAGTAAACTCTGATATAGGTATGGTTGAATCAAACGCGGCTCCCGTCAGAAGTTTTTTACAACCAGAAGAATATAGGAGACCTGTATTTCATTCCTCCCCACCTCCATCTGTATTTATGTTCTACACATATACTATAGAATGTGAAGCCTATAAATTTTTCTAATCGGTGGTAAATAAGGAGAACCATGCGGGAAAACTGCTGAAGGGACAAGGATGGTAAGGAAATCGTTTGGGGAAATCTTTACGAGCAAAAGAGGCTTTCTATCGCTATTTTTACTAGTCCTTAACTCGGTGGTGTGGTTTTATCTGGCAGTCGCCGCCGCGTATACGATACCTATCACCAATTTTTTTTCCTTACGTTGGCTCTTTTATCTCGCCGCCATAATCTCCTTGATCGCAGGGCCCTTGGCTGCCAAGAAATTCAATAGGGTCCATTTCATACGCTCCTGGATTGCCTTGGGCGTCATTTCCTCATTGTTTCCTTTGGCCCTGTCCAGTTTCGGGGACATCGAGGTGGCGGCCGTGCTCATCTTCTGGGGGTTTGCCTTCGGCATCGGTTTTCCCTCCTGCCTCGCCTTGAGCTCCTCCTTGGCAAACGTGGAAAGGAGGGGACGAACTGGAGGGATTATTTTTTTCGCGGCGTACCTTGTGCTTTTTTTGTTACTCGTGATCATGCCAAGCAACATCGTTTACATTTCGATCATGCTCGCTGTGTGGAGGAGCCTGGGGTTCGTGTCAATTCCGACTGGCCCAAAGAAAGACGAGACGGGAAAATCCGAGGTCGTTTCCTACCCCTCAATCCTGCGGCAGAAGCGATTCCTCTTGTACTTCATCCCTTGGTTGGCCTTTGTACTGGTTAATTACAGTGGACAACAAGTCATCGGAAATTTCTTTGGCACATCCATGTCCTACTTGATGTCCGTCATGGAGTTTTCGGTCGGGGGCCTCTTTTGTTTGATCGGGGGATGGTTTATGGACCTGCGGGGCAGAAAGCCGGTAATCATCATAGGACTGGTAATGCTCGGATTGGCCTACGCCCTGCTCAGCCTCCTTCCACCGAATCTGTTTGTCCAGGCGTTCTTCATAATCGCCGATAGCGTTGCCTTCGGTATCTTTACGGTGGCCTTCATTTTCACCGTGTGGGGCGACATGGCAAGTAGCGGGGGAGGGGAAAAATTCTATGCCCTGGGCAGCGCCTGTGTTCCCGCTGGCGTAATCTTGCCACTGGTCCTTTCCCCCTGGCTGGAATCAGTCAATATAAGCAGCATCTTTACGCTGGTCAGCTTCTTCCTCTTCCTAGCTATCATCCCGCTATTCTTTGCCCCCGAGCTGCTGCCGGAAAAAGCGATCAAGGATATGGAAATCAAGAAGTACGTCGAAGAGGCCAAAAAAGTCGCCCGGCGTTGACTAATAAGCTCATTTTTGACCGATTCGATGAGCGATATCCACCAGGCTTCGAGATAAGGGATGATTGGGCTTTTCCAGCACAATTATTGATGACCTTTCCTCGCGTATGATCTCGCAGTCGCAGGGTAGCAAGTCAATCACCGGGAGCCTGAACGAATCCTCGAGCTTACGGGTCATCTTCTTCCTCATCGCTTTATCTGTGAGCAGCGAGCTTGGTATCTTGTTCATGATCACCATGGCACGCTTCTCCAGCATGCCGTAGAGCTCTTTTACCATCCCTTGGGCGCCAGAGAGGTCGGACGCATCCCACGTCGAGACAACCAACACGAAATCGGCTGCCGCGACCGCATTTATGCTTGAGTAGCTCAAACCCGGGTTGGTGTCGAGGATAATATAGTCAATCGCCATCTTATCAGTCAGATATTTATTCATCATAATCAGGCGGCGCAGTGCTTTCATCTCCCACTTTTTTTCTCTAGTGACCGCTTCGCGGATGAATCCCATCGATGGATTCGCCAGAGCCACGAACAGACTTCCCTTGTTTTTAACACTCTTGGAGAAATCGAAGAGAATGTCTCCGGCATCGCACCTTCCGTCGAGGAAGTCATTTATCCAAAACTTTCTTCCCTTGGTGCCGAACACTTTGTCTAAGCTAGGGGCGCGCAGGTCGAAATCTATTAGGCAAACGTTCTTGCCTTCCTTGGAGAGCGTCGCTGCTAGGTTGGTGGAGATGAAGGTCTTTCCAGTGCCGCCCTTATAGCTGTGCAGCGTCATCACAGTTCCAGGACTCATGCAGTTCCTCCCTTTGATAACGGCGATTCTTTGGTCATGTTCATTCCCTCGACCGAGAAATACACGCGCTTCCCAACCCTTTCACTCCTGACATACTTCATCCGAACGAGCTGATTTAAATATGCACTCTCAATAGCCCTGGCCCTGCTCGTTTCCTTCGCCACGTCCTCCGCCATGGCCCTTCCAAGCTTGATGAGGGTCAAGGCGGTCTTCCTCAGGTGGTCGGGGAGCGACAGGAGGGTCATGATATCGAGGGCGCCCGCTTGTGTTATTTCCCCCCCGTTCCTAGTTTCCACTGTACTTCCGACGCTCTGGTTTGCCCCAAGGCTTCTGATGATGAGGTCCAGCTTTTTCTCTATGCGAGCTAGCTTTTTTCCGAATTGATTTCGCTGGGAAGACATCGTCACACCTTAATTCTAACTTTGTACCTAATATTATTCACTGGTTCCGCGCCTTTTTATAGTAAACTAGCTGTGTGCAAACTTGAAGGAGCCGAAAGACTATCATCTATCTGCCGTAAAGGTTGACACAAACAACAAAGTAACCCAGAAACCAAGTGAGTCATAAATCGCATTTGGAAGGATTTTAGTGAAGCCACTGTGTATGACCCGACTGCCGGCTCTAGTAAAGTTAACACCAGTACTGCCGTTTCATGTGCCACGCTATCCCCAAGGACTTGTTCCGGGAACACCTGAGCGAAACCATCTGAATATTCAGGAATAGCTTAAAAACTGTCAAGTAGACGAAAACAATATCAATGAAAACTGTAGCAGAACATTTTGAGCCGTCAATCCTGAATCCACAGTGCGTGTTCCGGCCCCCGGCTCCAACACCTAGGTTCAGAAGTGCGGCGGTTTTACCCGTCGCCCATCCATTTTCCATCTCTAAAATTTCCACCATTCCTGCTCCCAACACCTATTACAGGACGATAAGCCCTTGTTTTTGGAAAAGAAGCCCTTCCAGAATTTATGTGCAGAGTCCGTAATTTATGTGCACATAAAATGCCACTTGCAAAGCCGAGCGCACCCTCAGCTTCTTTATCGTAGGGCCCCGCTTGGCGCACTCCGGGCAGCACACATTGTCGCAATCACAACAGCGTTTAGAGCTGGCCCTACAGGGACTTGCGCGCGCAGACAAAGCACTCTGACATACTCAAAACCATCTAGCTAGCATAAAAGAGTGACGAAATCTAGAAGACCAAAGTCATTTCGCTCCTAAGAATCTTGGTGAATTGGTGAGTGCATCCAGATCAAGAGAGCCGACAAAGTTCCCATTTTTAGACCTTTTACTCGAATAGACCTTTTTACAAAGTGGTAAAACCTCGACTGATAGGAAAACCTCGGCCGCGCCTCATCGGCGGCGTTAAATTCTCCGAGAACGGTTTTAAATAACAACCATTAAGAAAACTCTCGATTGCTATACGGAAAGAATCGTGAACCTAATCGTGAACTTGACTGGACTTCGATGATTATGGGTCCCGTTGATTGGTGAGATGTTGAAAAACCCCCCTTGGGCGACGAAAAAAGACGCTTCGGACGGCCCCCTTTTCTCTCAGCTGTTCCGTTGAGTGCTACCGTTGCCGCTACCGCCACCGCTGCCTTGCACCCACATATTTTTGTTGAGGCACGAGCACAAAAATTTACTATCAATTTTGTGAATGTTGCTCATTATATTGGCCTATGTAATCTTGGCGAGTGCACTTTTTCTGACTCCCTCCAAAAACGGTAAAAATCGCCTCAAAAAAGCATCAAAGTTTTTTCTATCAATTTTAACGAGCATCAGGTGCCCTGTTTCCCCTGCTAGAAAATCTCGCGCCTTTAGCATTATCCTGGACCGCCCTTCAAAATTCTCCCTGTATTTTTTGTAACTGTTGATCGCGAAAATCGCTTTTTCTACGCAGGCGACTTTTAAACCTTCAATCTTTAATTTGCGTTCTTTCTCGATGAAGTACAGATCAGCAACGTCTCTCGTTTTCATGCCTTTCCTGGTTAGTAGGGCTCGTACCTTTTCACAAGCGATTTCGCTCACATCATAAACGAAGTATTTCCTCGGTTCATAAAAACCAACGAATTCTTCAAAATATTTTTTGTCGGTCCCCGCGAATGAATTAATGTCTATCAAGGGGGCCACCGTCTTCCGAGTTATCGGGAATTTTAAAATTTCTACAAAGGTCACCTGCACTTTTACGAAAGAATCTGCCCCCGTGGATACCGAACGATACCAGATTTTGAAGGTAACGAGCTTGTTGTTGCTCCCGATCTCAACGTATTTTTTATCGCTTTTCACCGGCCTGAAATCAAAACCGTGCTTTATCGAAATTCCATCCAACTTCTTTCCGAATGCCGTGATCTTCTCGGAACAGAACTTCTTTACCTGCTTTGTTGTTTTTCCACCAAAGATGCTCTGGTCGATGAAAGTAAAGTCCAAATCTTCAGAAATTCTGTGATAATTCAAGTACACTTTTGACAAGCAGGTGCCGCCCTTGAGGGCGTGCTCCCCATTTTTCAGCTCGTTGAAGATGACGTTTACGACAAAATCCTTTTCTAACAGCTCCTCTGATTTTACCCTCGTCACGGGTTTCAAAAACGCGATAAACTCTTTCAGCTTTTCTTTGTTCATCCCAACGCCTCGGCAATGATTTTTCCGATGGTCTTCGGGTAGTTTTTCGCGTAGTTTATCAATTTCTTTTTGTCGACATCCCCGGCGTACTCTTCGATCAGGGAGATTATCGCCTCTACCGATTTTCCCGACAACCTATACAGGTAGGCCATGTCCAACAAAGTTTTTTCGGCGTCGCTGTAGTTGATCGGGATATCGTTGGCGGTCGCGATTTTTTCGATCCCGAACGAGAACAGGGAAGGCTTTATTTTCACGAACAGGAAGTTTGAGCCGAGAATTTTCATTGGCCTTACCCTGTTAAAGCGATCGTTCAGTACATAATCAACTGTAAAAATCTCGTGCGTCAGGTTCATCCTCTTGAGGGCGGTGTTTAAGCCGAAATACCAGTTCCCCACTCCCTTTAATCTCAGCCCCTCCGAGAGGAGCTCATCCGTGGAATATTTTATAACGCCCGTTTTTTTCTCGTTGAAATCTCTCAAATAGTAAATCCCCCTGAAGATCGTCAGGAGATACCCTTTATTCATGAGGCCGATTTTCGTGCGCCCGAAATCAAAGCCATACTTGTCACAGACAGCCCTCAGGTCGTCTGAAGTCAGTATCTTCTTTTTTTTCAGAGAAAATTCCCTGATGATGGCATCTTTTCGTTTCATATCATAGTTCACTCATTTAGTTGATTTATAATATAAGATGAATTTGGCCGCATTTAACGGTTATGCCGACGGGGATTTCCAAACACACGCCGATTGAGCCCAGTACCAAGAAGCGACTCAAGAAGGCCGAGGCGCTGCTCGCCTATTTTGCCCGGACCCGCTGTCCGCCAGGGCCCTCGCCACGGCCTCGCGATCCGCCAACTTGTAACGCGTGCCGCGTCTGCCCTTCGAAACCACCCTGACGATGCCCTCGCTCACGAGCTTGGTGAGCCTTCCCGGGTGGGCGCCAACGTGATGCCACTCCCATCCGTGCCTGCGGATCAGTTCCTCGGGTGGATCCTCCTCGACCCTGACGGCAGCCGCGAGGATCTCGGAGTACTCGGGCTTCTCCTCGATGAACTTGCCGACCTTTTCCTTCATCGTGTGTATGTGCCCCTCTGTCTCTATAAAAATTTACTTTCGGCGACCTCCCTCCCCCGAATCGGCTTGAAAGCACATGACGAAATTGGGTTGGAGGCTGGGCATGAGGATCGAGGACTACGTCGAGGAGTACAAGCAAATCCTGAGTGCCCTGGAGAGGGTCGGGGTCCACGATTCCGACGCCGCCAGAATCATCCTCCAAGAGCGGGGAAGGGACAGGAGGATGGAGCGGATCGGCGACGAGAGGCGGGGAAACTCCACCGGGGAGAGAAACGAGGCCGCGACCGAGAAGCAGAAGAAGTTCCTGGATAGCCTGGGCATCGACTACCCCGCCGACATCACGAAGTCGGAAGCATCCAGGGCCATTTCAAGAGCAGAGGGGCGCGTGAAGGCGGGCTCTAGGGCCCAATAAAAAAGAGCGCGCTCCGGTCGGCCCCGCTGGACCGATTCCTTGGAACAACAGCAGACAGGCTCAGCGATCCGGGGAGGGTAGTGTGAAAATCCCGTGACGTTCGCCGAACATGGCTGGGCATGCCATAAGGGGAGGGGGGAAAAATTTGCGCCGAGGGTCGGGGCGCACCGGGGGGTCGGTCTTCAAAAATATGTCCGGGCTTGGGCCCCGTTACGTTCCCAGGGATCTCGTCGACCGCGAGGGGGAGTTCAGGGAGCTCGTCCGATTCTTCAGGCCCCTCCTCGAAGGCGGGGCGGGCCAGAAGGTTCTTATCCACGGGCCCGGCGGGTCGGGGAAGACGGCTCTGGCCCTGAGGTTCGGCCGGATGCTCGAGTCCGCGGCCGGGGGCAAAGGCTTCCACCTGAAATGCCTGTACATCGACTGCCGGGAGCTGCGGACGGACTATCCAATTGCCCGGAGACTTGCGAGCTGCTACGGTCTCAATCTGCCCTGGCGAGGTTACTCCACCCAGTATTGCCTCGAGAATATTGTTGAGAAGCTGAGCGGGGGAAGAACCCGCCTCGCCCTGATACTGGACTGGCTGGACCTTCACATCCGGCAGTGCGGCTCGGAACTCCCCTACCTGCTCTGCAGGCAGTGGGACGGCCGAGAGGGCCCCAACCGGATCAGCCTGATCTCGATCTCGCGCGACCCGCACCTGTTGGACCTGCTCGACGGAACCGCGCAGAGCACTTTTCTACATAACGGGGTCGGATTAGGCGGTTACAGCGCCCGGCAGCTGGAGGAGATCCTGCTGGACAGCGTCGAGGTCGCGTTCGTGCGGGGAGCGGTTTCCGAGGGGACCGTCGGGCTGATTTCGAAAGTCGCCTCCGAACGGGGGGACGCGGGCCTCGCGATCAGGTTGCTCCGGCGCGCGGGGGAGATCGCGGACGAGGAGGGGGCAAGGGAGGTGATCCCCGAGCACGTCGAGAGGGCAAAGGTCCTGGTTCATCCGAAGGCATGGGAGGAGGACCTGGAGACCCTGCGCGGGCACGAGCGTTTACTGCTCACGGCACTGATGAGGCGGCTGAGGCGTTCCGGTCGAACGTTCGTCCTGACCGGGGAACTCCTCGAGGAGTACAGGAACCTGTCAGAAGAACGGGGGGAGAGCCCGGTGAGCTGCAAGCAGGTCGGGAAGCTCGTGAGGTGGATGTCCGGCCTAGGCCTGATCGAGGCGAGCCCTTTCCGGGGAGGCCACAGGGGACTTAGCAAGAGGATTGGAATCCCCGGCATGACCGCCCCCTTGCCCAAAGGCGAACAGATGTTTACACTTTTTGGGTATTGATTGTTAGCGGTGCTTCACTTCTCTTGTTAATAATCTCCATGATATGGGCTTGTTAAACACGCCCTAATTTCCTTCCACTTTTTTAACAGCCTCACTCCATTAGCAAAACCTAAATAGAGGATACTTTTTTAAAAGTCGTTCTCGCGAATTCGTTTACCTATATTGGGAAGTTATTTTTTAGATGGCCGTTCCAAACGAGCGTATGATCTCCTCAAGGGTTAGTATGTGCTCCTTTTCAGCCGCTATAAGTTTTTTTATGAGGGGTTTTGCTTTATTCGGGACCACTGTTACCCCTGCCTTACTAATCTTTGCCTTGTCGCCCAGCCGATCGAGCATCTTTAAGATGTTTTCATAGCCTATCTTCATGCTTTTCTCCAAACTGAGCTGGTTTATCAGGGCATCCATGTCCTTCTCCCCTCCGTGTTGAAAGGGCGGGGCACTGAGGAAGCGTTCTTTAATTTTCTCCTTCAGTTTTTCAAGACCCTTAAACTCTTTTATCAATGCACGATAATGGTCGCCGGAGGCCACCATAACTTGGTACAGTTTTTGCTTTTTTGATTCGTTCAGCACTGCAAAAAAAGAGGTTCCTCCAGCCAGGCTCTCAACTTTTTCCTCTATGCTTACAACTCTAGCTAATTCAGCTACCAGACGTTCCTCAAGTATTGCTGGACTAGGTTTTTTTAATGGGGATTTTTTCTTCATAACTCTCTGCACAGTTTTTAGATTCTCAACATAAATATCTTTTTTGCTCATCATAACTTTCCAC
>JBDRCL010000060.1:0-8829 GCA_043821745.1 Methanobacteriota archaeon
AGTAGGCGCGGTCATGGGTTCCAAAAACCTGAAGGCGATAGCTGTACTTGGCACTAAGGAGCCAAAGTTATCCGATTCGAGCGGCTTTGCCAAAGCGGTTAAAAAGACATATACCAGCTATGCGAATCAAAAGAGCTTTGCTAAGGACTGGAAACTTTACGGAACAGCTAGCATGGTAGATATCCTCGAGCCACATGGGAACTGGCCCACGAGGAACTTCCAGAGCGGTGTCTTTCCCGAGTCGAGGGGCACGCTGTATAGCAAGCACTGGAGGAAGAGCGTGAGGAAGGACGTGGCGTGCGCCGTTTGTCCCGTCATGTGTAAGAAGGTCGCCTTCACCGGCTCAGACGGCCCGTTTGCCGGTATCGTGGCCGAGGGCCTTGAGTACGAGACCATCTGGGCTTTCGGTTCCCAGTGCGGAAACATAGACCTTAAGGCGGTCACCGCTGCGGACAAGCTTTGCGACGAGCTGGGATTGGACACGATCTCCGCTGGCAACGTCATAGGTTTTGCCATGGAGCTGTACCAGAATAAGATAATCACTTCGAAGGACACGGGCGGGGCCAAGCTTGAGTGGGGAGACGCCGAGGCAATGGTCGAGATGGTAAATAAGATAGCTTACAGGACTGGCATAGGAAATATCTTGGCTGAAGGCGTCGCTATAGCCGCCAAGAAGATCAAAAAGGGCTCTGAGAAATACGCTATGCACGTCAAAGGGCTCGAGTTGCCAGGGTACGATCCGAGAGGCCAGTTCGGGATGGGTCTCAACTATGCCACGGCCAACAGGGGGGGGTGCCACTGCACCGGCTACACCACTTTCGACGAGGTCACCGGCCCGATCGACCCGTTCTCGGCCAAGGGTAAGGGTGAGCTCATCCACAGGATACAGAACGAGGCCGCCTTGAGGAATTCTGTCGTTCTCTGCACCTTCGGGGAATGGATAACTAAGTCATATCTCAGGGAGCTGCTGAGGACTGCAACCGGGTTGAGTTTTACGAAAGATGAGCTCGACGAGATGGGTGAGCGAATATTCAATCTGGAGCGGGCGTTCAACGTCCGAGAGGGTTTCACAGGCAAGGACGACACTTTACCGAAGAGGCTGCTGAAGGAGCCACTCAAGGAGGGAAAGTCCAAGGCCCACGTAGTGGAGCTTGGGACCATGCTCAGGGACTACTACGGGGTCAGGGGCTGGGATCTGAAAACGGGAATACCTTCCAGGAAGAAGCTGGAGGGGCTTGGCCTATCTGATGTAGCCAAAGAGTTGAAAAGGCTCAGAAAACTTCCATCGTAGATAAAAGCGATGGGGAAATCGAGAAACCAGCAGCACCAAAATACCCAAAGGATTAATATTCGCTTTTTGAATCTACATGGGGTGAAACAATGAAAGCGTTCCGTTTGAAGGGTCCTAAACAGTTGGTTGAGGAAGAGGTAGAGATACCAAAGGCTGAAAAGAATGGAGTTTTGGTAAAAGTCAAAGCGGCCGGAGTCTGCCGTACCGATTTCAAGTTCCGCGAGGGAATACTCAGGCCGGAGTTCTTCGGCGGTAAATATCCCATAACCATGGGCCACGAGATATCCGGCGAGGTTGCGGAGGTTGGGGAAAATGTGACCACCCTGAGGCCGGGGGACTATGTTTACATCAACTACGGAGTCTTCTGCGGAAAGTGCAGATACTGCCTCACGGGCCGGGACAACCTGTGCGTCAATAGAATAATGCCCGGGTTCGGCATCGACGGCGGGTTCGCCGATTACATTTATGTGCCCTCATCGGCGTCGGTGGTCAAGATGGGAAAGAACGTTCCGCCTGAAGAGGCCGCTGTGCTCGGTTGCGGTGGCGTGACAGCTTTCCACAGTGTGAAGAAGTCCGGAGTAGGTCCTGGCGACGTCGCGGCGGTGTTCGGGTGCGGCGGGGTCGGCTTGCTGGTCATACAGGCCGTCAAACTCTTCGGCGCGACGGCGGTGGCGATTGACATCAGGGACAAGGCTCTTGACATTGCCAAAAAGAATGGCGCGGATATAACGATAAACCCGAAGACAGTCGATGCAGTAAAGGAAGTTTTCAATATGACAGAGGGTCGCGGGGCGGACGCTGTTTTTGAATTCGTCGCGACTGACCAGTCATACGAGACAGCCTTCAAGATGCTCGGCAGAAGCGGCCGCCTCATGATGATTGGCTCCGGAGATGGGGTGTTCAAGACCACCTCGGGTCCGATGATTGGTTTGGAAACGCAGGTCATGAGCGCTGCCGGAGGCACGGCGATGGATTACATAAACGTGGCGAAACTGGCTGATGGAAGGAAGTTGGTACCGAACATAACCAAGGTTGGCAAACTTGATTTTGACCAGTTGATCAAATTCTTCGAAGAAATGGAACGGGGAGAGATTTTCGGCAGGGCAGTAATGAAGGCTTGATTCAAGCAGCGGACTGGATTCGGTTAAAAAATTTCGCAGGGCGCAAACCCAAAGTTGTTCGACCCGTTACACATGCTGAACTATACTCTGAACGTCAAGTTGAAGGATTCGACTGGCTGTTTCTTCCAGGAGCGCTCGTAGTTCATGTTGAGTTCTCCACTCCCAGAGATTTTCAGTTGCAATAGGCGCGTGCCGCCAGCCCCAGAATGGGATTCTCAGAAAGGATGAAGCTGTCCTCCATAACTTCCGCCACCTTGCCGTTGATGCTGTAATACCAAGCATATCCGGTGCTGGGATTTTCCAAAAGTTCCACAGTGATTATTGTTCCTGCCACAAGTTCCACGATCTTTCCATTGTCGGCAGGTCCAAAGTTTGTTTGTTCAGACCTTGCTGCGCCAACGGCGAGGTTTGCCAGGGCCACTACCAGTATAGTTGAAACAGCGGCGTAAATTGCAAAACCTGTGACTTTTCTTCGCAACTCATTTTTAGCCTTGCCCATTATCATATCTCCAATTTATCACACCGAAAAATCATGTTCGAGAAGTTCTATAGATTTAGTTTCATAAAAGAAACATAATTTAATAGGTTTTAAAAGTGCAATTTATTCAGTGTTAGGTATGCGCAGGACTATCGTCGGCGTCACAATAGGTTTGACCGCTTTCGTTGCAGCTTTAGCTATCTCTTATTTTGTTCTTAACGGTTTTTACGGGACGGAGCAGGTTTCCTACTCTACCCAGATCATGACAATCGAGGACTATGGTCAGAGGATAACTACTGGCGACGCGCAGTTCACCGTGGAGGATGTGGAGCTAGCAACCGACTCTAGGAATGCTAGCTATTACCGGTTGCTTGTGTCGCCCGATTCATACCTCGCGTCCGGAGTCCCGGAGGAGATGGCACCAGCTCCGGCGATGAGCGACCAGGGCTTGAAGGGGTCGTCCGAGCAGCTTTACTACGTAAGCGTGCCGGTGAGCAACTATGACCAAGCGGTACAGACAGGAGAGCCCGTTACCGTCTCCAACTTGACCCTGACGGAGACGAGACCGATAGACACCTTGCCAATAGCCACGAGCATCGGAGTGGCCGTGGGCCTTGTGGCCGCCGCAATTTGGTTCGGCTACCGCCAGTCTTGGGGTGAGGCGACGTCGACCCTTCTGGAGCACGGTCTCCACGACATGACGGTAAGGGACATCGAGATAGTTGGTCACATTATGGCGCGCGGCGAGTTCACTATCCCGGGGCTCATGAAGCTCACTGAAGCCTCGAAGATAACGGTCTGGCGTACGGTGCAAAAGTTGGAGGAAAAGGGCCTAGTTGAGCGGACAGAGGAGACCAAGCTCGCGGCTAACGGTCTCGGCGGTAGGGGAAAGCCCAGCCGGATTTATAAGTACATTGGCGAGAAGCCCGAGCTAAAACAAAAAGCCAGCCCGAAGCTTGAAGAGGTTTCATAGTTTAAACATGTACTTCAACAAGGGCACTTTGTTCGTTTTTATTTCCACGCCTTCAGATGCGAGGAGCTTCACTTTTCTAATAGTTCCTGAGGCATAGCCGCCGACCACGCCGTTTGACCTCACGACCCGGTGGCATGGGATTTTTATTGGATAGGGGTTCCCCGCCAGCGCGTTCGCCACAGCCCTGTAAGCTTTCGGCCTTCCCATCGCCCTGGCGATTTCACCGTACGTCGTCACCTTGCCCCGCGGGATTTTTGACGTGAGCTCCAGAACACTGGTTTGAAATTCTTTCATACATTACAACTTGTCCTCCAGTTATTATATCAAGAGCGCTATTTTCTTTTGATGATCGAGATTGACGGTTCGATGGGTGAGGGTGGCGGAGCTGTGCTTCGCACGGCCCTGACGTTGGGCGCCGTAAGCCAGCGTGCCGTCCACATCCGCAACGTCCGGGCAAAACGCGATAGACCTGGTCTACAGCCGCAGCATCTTAGCGGAGTCCAAGCCCTCGCAAAAATCACCAAGGCCAGGGTCGAGGGAGTGAACCTGAACTCTACGGAAATCGAGTTTGAACCCGGTCCCATCGAGGGCGGCAGATATCACGTGGACATAGGCACGGCTGGCAGCACCACATTGATTCTTCAGATACTCATGCCAGCTGCGGCCTTCGCTGACGGACCGGTCGACATCGAGATTCGAGGCGGCACGGACAACTCTCTGGCCCCCTCCATAGACTTTCTGAAGAACGTGACGTTCCCGACGCTTCGCCGCATGGGCTACAGGGGCGAGGTCGAGTGCGTCAGGCGCGGGCACTACCCACGCGGAGGCGGGATAGTTCGAGTGCGAATCGAACCGGTCGAAAAGCTGCAGGCAGTTAATCTCACGGACCCGGGCAAACTGGTGAAGATTTCAGGAGTTGCCCACGCGGTCAGACTTCCGGCGCAGATCGCCACGAGGATTTCACACGCCGCGAGCATCGAGCTCATCAAACATTGCCAAGCTCGGGTCGACATAAAGAGCGAATCTTATCAACCAACTCAAGATCACCACATGGGTCCGGGGGCTGGGATAACTTTATGGGCCGAGACCGAGAGCGGAGCCGTCATCGGCGCCAGTTCACTGGGCGCGCCAGGTAAACCGTCGGAGCGGGTCGGGCGAGAAGCAGCCGAGGCGATGACAAAGCAGCTGAGAACAGGGATGGCGGTCGACCGCCACACGACAGACCAGCTGATACCGTACATGGCGCTCGCCGACGGGACGTCGGAGATAACCAGCACCTCGCTTACGCCCCACACCCTTACAAACATCGACCTCGTGGAGAAAATCCTCGGCGTCAAGTTCCAAGTCGAGGGCGAGCTTGGCAGTCCGGGAAAAATTGCCGTGAAGGGTCTCGGACTCGAAAAAACCAGACGATTAGATAAATCTTAATATCTTGAAGACAAATTTAATGGAATGTGTGGCATTTAGGATGGTCAGATCATGAATTACGAAAAGATGGAAGAGGTCAGGCGCGAGTACCTGGAAAAAATGAAGGGCGTGTCTCTCACTGATTTTGACATTTCGAAGTGGGAGGCCATAAGAAAAAGAGTTTATCCGCCGCGTCCCCTTGGCCTCGACGTTATCATAGACGACACCACTTTGAGGGACGGGCTACAGATGGCTGGACTGGTCAGCCCTCTTCCGGCGGACGCCGCGCGCATAGCGTCGATGCTCAGCGACATCGGGATCGAGAGGCTTGAGGTCCTGGCATACACGAATTCCGATCAGGAGGCGATAGGGATCATGCAGGACAACGGTCTCGGTGACGTGATCGCCGCTTGGTGCCGGTCCACTAGAGAAGACATTGACATGGCCCTCAAGCTCGGCTTCAAGCAGGTCGGCGTCTCGCATCCGGTCTCCTACATCCACTTTGAGAAATGGTCCGACTTATCACTCCAGAAGCTGGTCGAGCGTGTGGTCGACACGGTTACCTACGCCAAGGACCATGGGCTTGACGTCTTCGTGCACGGCGAGGACAGCACCCGGGCCGACTGGGACTTTGAGAAGTACTTCATAAACGCCGTGGCCGAGGCTGGCGCCAGCGTCTACCGCATATGTGACACGATAGGGTGTGGGTCTTCGGACTCGACGGACCCGCTTCCAATCGGAATCCCGGCCAAGATCCGGGCGATAAAAGAGGAGACCAAGATCCCGTGCGTCGAGATACATACGCACGACGACATCGGGAACGCGGTGGAGAATACCATGGCCGCCATCCGCGCCGCCTCCGGCCTGTACAAGAAGGTCTACGTGAGCACGACCTTCCTTGGGATGGGGGAGCGGTCGGGCAACGCCGAGACTGAGAAGGTTATCATGAACTGCTACATCCATCACGGCATACAGAAGTGGGACCTCCGCTACCTCAGGGAGCTCACCGTCCTCATGGCGTCGGCGCTGAAGTATAACGTGCCGCTGAACAAGGCCATCGTAGGTGACGCGGCCTTCGCTCATGAGTCGGGCGTCCACATCCACGGGCTGATGGCCTCGCCGATGACCTACGAGCTGTTCCCGCCCGAGCTCGTCGGGCAGAAGCGGACCATAGTGATCGGCAAGAGGTCGGGGAAACACGGCATCAGGCTGAAGCTTGAGGAGATAACAGGTCAGAACATCGCCGAGGACGACCCGAGGCTGGCCCAGCTGGTGGACATGATTAGGGACAAGTTCATGACAGGACAGAGGAGGTACCCGATAAAGGACTCCGAGTTCAGGCAGTATGCCAAGAAGGTTGGCTTCGAGGTCAAGTAGCCGGCCCGTTTCGTGGTGGAGACATTGGGAAAGACGATAACTGAAAAAATTTTGGGCAGGGCTTCAGGCTCGGACGTTTCCCCGGGCGACATCATAGTCGCTCCAATAGACTCCTGTATGGCCCACGACGGTACGGCGCCCCTGGCGATAAAGGCTTTCCAGAAGATGAAGGCGAAAAGAGTCTGGGACCCGAAGAAGGCGGCTCTGGTCATAGACCACATCGCGCCCAGCTCTTCCGAGGGCACTTCCAATCTTCACATTCTTATGAGGGAGTTCGCGGCCGAGCACGACATCAGGCTCTTCGACGTCGGCTCCGGCATCTGCCACCAGGTGATGCCCGAGCACGGGTACGTCCTCCCCGGCCGCGTCATAGTCGGCGCCGACTCCCACACCTGCACCTACGGGGCATTTGGGGCCTTCTCGACCGGAATCGGCTCGACCGAGCTCGCCGCCGTGCTGGTCGCCGGTAAGCTCTGGTTCAAGGTGCCCGAGACCATCAAGTGCAACGTGGAGGGCAGGCTCCCCCTCGGCGTCAGGCCCAAAGACGTAATACTCCACATCCTCGGCAAGATCGGGGCGAACGGCGCCACCTACAAGGCGATCGAGTTCACTGGCGACGCCATAAGCAACATGAGCATCGCCGGAAGGATGACTGTCTGTAACATGGTGGTGGAGATGGGAGCCAAGAACGGCATAATCGAGCCCGACGACAAGGTCAGGGAGTTCCTCAAGGGCAGATCCAGTGACGAGGGCGAATACATGAAGAGCGACCCCGATGCGGATTACACCCAGACCATGGATGTGTTGGCCGACGGGCTGGAGCCGCTGGTCGCCTGCCCGAGCTCCGTGGACAACGTGAAACCAGTCAGCGCGTTGAAGGGCGTCAAAGTCGATCAGGTCTTCCTCGGCAGCTGCACCAACGGCAGGCTCGACGACCTTTTTGAGGCCGCCAAGATCCTGAGCGGCAGGAAGGTCAAGGAGGGAGTTAGGATGATAGTCATACCGGCCTCCCGTGAGGTTTACACTGAGGCTATGCGGGTGGGGATGTTGCAAATATTCGCTGAAGCCGGGTGCTCGATATTCGGGCCGGGCTGTGGGCCCTGCCCCGGCGGCCACCTAGGAATACTCGGTGACGGTGAGGTCTGCGTATCGACGTCCAACAGGAACTTCGTGGGGCGAATGGGCAGCAAGGAGTCCCAGATATACTTGGCGTCACCCCTGACAATTGCCGCCTCGGCAGTGGCCGGCGAGATAACCGACCCGAGGAAGTTCATGGGGGCGCCTACTTGAAGGTGATAAAGGGCCGGGCTTGGAGGTTCGGGGACTATGTGAGCACTGACGCGATAATCTCGGGCAAGTACAAGTTCAAGACCATCAACCTCAAGGAGCTGTCGAAGCACGCGATGGAGACGCTCGCGCCCGACTTCGCCAAGCGGGTGAAGCGCGGGGACGTCATCGTGGCCGGCTGGGACTTTGGTTGTGGCTCGAGCAGGGAGCAGGCACCCCTGGTCCTGAAGCAGCTCGGGGTCGGGGCGATAGTGGCCAAGTCGTTTGCGAGGATATTCTACAGGAACTGCATTAACGTCGGGCTGCCCTTGGTCGAGTGCAAGGACGCGCACGACCGCACCGAGCAGGGGGACATCGTCTCGGTGGAGCTGAGGAAGGGGTCGGTAGTGAACGTTACCAAGGGCGAGGCGTTCGAGGCCAAGCCCATGCCCGAGTTCCTCATGAAAATGCTCGAGGACGGCGGGCTGGTCGCGCAGTTCAAGAATTACGGTGAGTTCAGATGGGACACGTCGTCACGCTGATTCCAGGCGACGGGGTCGGCCCCGAGGTCACGGCCGCGGCGAAAAAGTGCGTCGAGGCCACCGGCGTCGGGATAAAGTGGGAGGTCGTCGAGGCCGGGGCCGAGGTGATAAGCAAGTACGGCACGCCTCTCCCCGACAAGGTTCTGGATTCGATCAGGAGGAACGGCGCGGCGCTCAAGGGGCCGATAACGACCCCGGTGGGCTCCGGGTTCCGCAGCGTCAACGTCGCCATGAGGAAGGCGCTAGACCTCTACGCCTGTCTCAGGCCCGCCAAGTGGTATCCGGGCGTGCGGTCGAAGTTCACCGACATCGATTTGGTCGTGGTCAGGGAGAACACGGAGGACCTCTACGCCGGCATCGAGTACGAGTCCGGG
>JBDRCL010000061.1:0-36580 GCA_043821745.1 Methanobacteriota archaeon
GACCATATCCTGCTTCCGCCTCATCCCAGGGATAACGGCGTCAGCATAATCGAACTCCATGAGAATCTCAAAGATCTTCTCCATAAGCTTAAGGGCCGCCTCCGCCTGCCCCACCTCGTTTGCGCGAATCTTATCCAGGATGTGGCGCCTGAGCTCGCCAGCTGCATCCGCCATGGTGGCCAGATACGCCTTGTAAGTTATCCCTATTTCCTCCACGTCCAGCAGTTTTCCATCGATTATCGCCGCCCTCACCAACTCCGCCTCGCCGTACTCCTGCTGAGCGGAAAGAACGATACCCGAATCCGCCATCGACGGTCCATTCTTAACCACCATCGTAAGGGCGTTTAGCCCGTCCTTTGCCTCCGCCAGAAAGGCTGCCGCCTCGTCGTGATCGCCCCTGTGGATGGCCGATATGGACCTAGCTGACGCTCTTATTGTGGCCCGAGAAGCATCTAGTGCCTGTTCCCTCAATTTGGCCTGGGAATCGAAATACTCCCTCATTCGTTCCAACATGTTTGCGCCTCCTTCAATAACTAAAAGATTGAACTATTCAAGGCTTGTGGGGGTTGCTACTTGGTGCTTCTTTAACGTAATCTATCCCATACTTATTTTTTACCTTTCAACAAAACCACGCGGCTCAACTCGGACTCCTCCACTACCTCGTAGCCGGTTTCCTGCGCCAAATCCCTGGCGAACGACCTGATCTCGTCGTGGGAAGGCATATTGTCCACGTCGAGCCTGCTGCGCGAAAATCCCACGCACATGTAAGCCTTCACCTCGACGAAATCTGCTCCAGCCTTTTCAATAATCCTCGCGTAGCCCGCCGGGTCTTTGAAGTTAAGGCCCTTGACTAACGTCAGCCGAATGACTCTGCGACAACTGAAGGAAGGCAATATTTCCAAGCTTCTGTTCAACCTCTCCCAACCGTCCTTTGCTGTAGGCTGGCAAACGCCCCTGTAGGTCTCCTGGTCTGGGGCGACCAACGAGATGTAGAGTTGGGTTGGCTCCGCCATGTGCTCTAGGACTTCCGGGTGCAATCCGTTCGTGACTAGAAAGCTGGTCAGCCCACGTTTGCGGCACTCTTCAATCAAGGCGTCGATCTTCGGATAGAGCGTCGGCTCGCCGGCTAGTGAAATCGCGCAGTGCTTTGGCTTCTGAGCTTCCTTGAACTTTATTTTGTCAACTTCAGGATTTCCCCCAAACCCGCTAATCAGGAGCCTCTGCGCCGAAACGGCCTCACCCAAGATATCGGCTGGCTCATCCGCTTCACCGGCCCATTTCGGGCTGGTCAATTTCGTGTTCCGCCAGCAGAACACGCAGCGGTGGTCGCAGAACGACAGGCCCGGTGCAAGTTGCAAGCAGCGGTGGCTCTGTATGCCGTAAAACTTCTGTTTGTAGCAGGAGCCGCGATTCAGCAGGCTCTTCCTGGCCCAGTGGCAAACCTTGACCGCACTGTGGCGGTGCTCCCCCACGAAACGATAGCCTGCGCTCTCAAGCTCCGCTAGCTCGCCTTCAGAAATCGACATCCACATCATGCCTTCGTGACCAGTTTTTGCTGCAGTATTTTGAAAATTTGTTTCTTGACGTCCTCGAAGCTCCCCTTGCCGCTTGCGCTTGCGGCTCCGGCATGTCCTCCGCCGGTACCGTTGTACTGCTTGCCGAGGCCTTCCATAATCTCGCCCAAGTGGAGCCACGTCTCCTTGACGATGTTCTGCCTAGCGCGACCGCTGACCCTGAACTCCCCCTTCTCATCCGAACCGACGAAAGCGACGTCCGCCCCTATTCTGACCAACAAGCTTGCGGCATCGCCTTCAAACGAACCCAACTCCGAAAACGACACCAAGCGCCCGTTAATCCTCTGCAGCTCCGAGCGTCCTGCGGCCTTCAGCATCGCCACTCTCCGCGAGATGTCCTCAGGTGGCTTTAGGACCTCAAGCACTCGATTGTAATCCGCGCCTGCTTTCAAAAGGGCATCCACGACCTCGAATGTCTCCTGTTTCGCCAGCCTGAAGTGACCGGTGTCGCTCACGATTCCGGTGAGCAACAGCGAGGCCTGCTCGGGCTTCAGCCCCACCTCGAGTCGCTCGATGATTCTATAGATGAGCTCGGACTCGGAGGCCATGTCCTCGCGAACGTAATAGAAGCTGGCCATCTGCTTGGTCTCCTCGACTGGCTTGTGGTGGTCGATGACCGCGACCTTGACGGTGGTGTCCCTGAGCTTCTCACCGTACTTGCCCATGTGCCCCAGACTGGAGGTGTCGACAAGGATGGCAAGTTCAAAGTCCAGCTTGGGGTCGACCTCGATCTCCCGGCCAAAGCTCTTGAGGAGCGCCTCGGAGACCGCCGCAACGTCCATGGCTGCCCCCGCCCTGGCCTGTGCCCCCAGCTCGGTCATAACTTCTGCCAAAACGACGGAGCTGGCGACAGCGTCCGGGTCGGCGTTTCGATGGCAGAGAACTACGATTCTCTGACCGCCTCTGGCAGCTTGAGACAAAAAGTCTGCCGCCTCTTTCATGGGGTCCAACCTAGCTAGCCATCCCTTCCGGACTTTGGCCCTTTAGTGCCTCATCAATTTTGCCTTGCATTTCCTTCAGGCGCTGGATGGCCCGTTCCCCTTGGCGTTCCAGTGTCTTGACGCGCAAATCCAGAGTTTCCTTCTGCTCGGCGAGGTTTTTCTGAAGGTCAGCCTTGTTGGACTTCACCAGAATCGTGCCTAGGCTCTTGTAAACCACAACGTCATCCTGGAGCTTTGTGAGCTCCTCGTGGGCCTTCTCCGTCTCGCGCAGCAGCATCTCCAGTTGTTGCCGCTGATTCACCAACATCTGCGCCTGTTGTTGTGCTTGCTGGTACTGCGCCAGCTGATGCCGCATTTGGGGCGATAGTTTATCCATTATTTTTCCTCCTTGGCTCCAACATGTCACGCGCGACAATCGCCCACCTTATGAACGAATTGAGCGCTGCACGCAGGGCCGCTGTGTCCTCTGCATCTACCTGTAAAAATAAAGCGTTTTCCCTCCTCCTCACGCTGGCTTTGCTACGCGTCGAAGCCGGAAGAACTTCCTCCGGCGCAAGGGCCTGCCTCACGGCTTCGGCCTCGCGCGCGCTTCGAAACTCCAGCCTTATTGTCGCGCTGGCCTTTTCAGCTTTAACCATGTTCATCTGCCTCCATTTTGCCTACACCGCCTTTGAACAAGCTTCCGAATGCCGTCACTTGAAGCACCGGCCCGATCGCCTTCGAGCTCGGCATGGCTCTGAACTGAACCTTGAGGCCATTGTCCGTCGTTATCAGGGCGACACCGCCCGACTCTGGTAACTTGTCCGAAAGACTGATGCCCAAAAGTTTCCCGACGAATTCCGCAAACTCCTGCGCCCTGGGGCCGTCGGCATGTATCCTCAGGTCCTCAAGTTTACTGCTCCGACTAGCTTCCCGTTGAATTTTTACCTCCCCTAGCTCGACCATGGCGTCCACCCATCGCCAATCCCGGCCGACCTCGATAAATCTAATTTCCTTGGGCTTTCCCGAGACGCTGTTTACGAAAATGACTCGATCGTGCCCGAGTTCTCGGGAAACTGAACCCACTTTTCCGACTGTCTTTGTCCCACGCGGAACGTACCGCGATCCTGGGATGACCCGGACAAGCCCCCTGCAGAGAATCCTCGCGAGTTGGCCCGGCCGCCTTGACGTCGTTATCAACATGGCCTTCCCCGTTTTACAGGCCGGAGCCGAAATAGCGGTGCCTCATCTCGCTTTTATCTTGCGGACCGTCTCTTGGCGTGGTTTGTACAGTATGCGCGAGCCGCAGTGGGGGCAACGCGCGCGATTTTCTGGAAGCTTTTCGATCGTTCCCCCGCACTCACTACACTTGAACATTACGCTCCCTCCTTGGCTGGTGTCTTTTCCACGGTGGCTATGAGAGCAGACGGAGTATAAGCCGCGCCGGCGAACTTGGCACCACAACGCCTGCATTCCCATATTGAAGCGCCCGTTCTTTTCACCTTGGGCGCCCCACATCTCGGGCACTTGTGGTCCTGCCTGAGCTTCCGTTCAACCTCAACCACGAGCTTCCGTATCTTTGTCCCGTAGCGCGGACCGAGCCTGCCTGCAGAACCTATCTTTTTTTTACGCGGCACGACCTCACCCCAGTTTGGCCCTCAGCTCGACGGCTTTTGCGCTGGCCAAATCATACACCTGTTCCAGTTCCTCGCGCGTGAAATAGCCGACGCCGCCCTTTTGCATGGCGCAGATGCTGCCATCGTCCACGGTCGTTATCGTCAGCCTGGCGTCCATCATCCGTTCCTCGTCCAGGCACGGGTCGACAACCAGCTTATCGTCTATCTTGGCAACCGTCACCGCCACCGGGCGCTTGCTGAGCGGGAACGCTGGAAGTTTCCAATCCTCATCCTCCGGCGGCTTCACGTTGATAAGCGCGGCAATCGCGGCGAGCGCCGAAGCGTTTATCAGGCCTCCGTCGTGGTCCAAAACATCTATGTCTATGAAAACTGCCCAGACGTCCTCTCCCGACTTTATGTTCAGCTTATCCAGGTCTATCGCCTCCGACTCCCTGACGCCTCGGTCAACTACGCGCGCGACCTCGATGGCCTCCACGCGCGGCGGCCCGGGCTCGAACGTAGGCGACGCCATAGGCAGGAGCTCCGCATTCACGATGAGAACGCCGCTGTTAGGCTTGTCGGGGAAAGGCTGGGCATGCATCAGCTTGACTCCCGCCAGCACCTGGGTCTTCCCGAACATCACCTTGGCCGAGCCGTTCGCCGTCTTGATTATGCCCGTCTCGATGGTAACGTCCCTCAACTGGTCGATCGCGCGACCGTCGACGCGCTTTCCCTGCCGAACAAGGTCAATTATATAGTCCCGTTTGACGCTTGAAATTATCTCGTACATTTACTCTCCCTCCTTAATGGCATACTTCTCCTTTAGTGCCTGCCGCTGCACCTCGTAAATCTTCTCGCAGCCCTGGAAGGCCAAGTCCACAGCTTGTTTGAACTCCTCCTTGGTGAAGTGGCCGTCCATCTGCAGCAGTGTTATCACTTTCCTGCGCGGCACTATCGCTATCGGCATGTCGGTTTGCCCAAACTGGTCCTCTTCCTTCATCAGGTCGAGGATTATTGTGTCGTCCACCTTGCCAGCCGCTACAGAGGTAACCAAGTCCCTCATCGGCACCCCGGCGTCCGCCAGAGCTACCGCCGCGGCGTTTATTCCCGCGGTGCGCGTCCCGGCATCTGCCTGCAGAACTTCGATGAAGACGTCGATCACGGACCTCGGGTAAAGCTCGAGGAAAAGCACAGGCTCAAGTGCCTCCTTCGTGACCTTCGATATCTCCATCGAGCGCCTGTCCGGTCCTGGTCGCTTGCGATCGTCAACCGAGAACGGGGCCATGCCGTATCTGCAACGCAGCACTGCCGAGTCAGGTTGTTGATTGTGCCTGGGGTGCATCTCCCTCGGACCATAAACAGCCGCGAACACTTTGTTGTTTCCGAGCTCCACGTAAGCGGAACCATCCGCTCGCTCGAGAACTCCGGCTTTTATCTTCAGCGGCCTGAGCTCGTCTGGAGCCCGACCGTCGAGCCTCTTTCCATCTACTATCAATTTCTCAGGTTTATCCATTCAAATTCCTCCCGATTTTTCCTTTTCAAGCATGAGGGCCACCCGGTCTGTCAACCCGGAAGTATGCGCCTCGCGCTCGATCATGAGTACGGCCTCAACGGCCAAGTTAACCATCTTGGGGTCATCACCCCATATTATTATCCTTCCGTTCTGTCCCACCGCAAGCGTGCAGCCCGTGTTCTTCTCTATGACCTTGAGCATCGACCCCTTGCGCCCCAAGACCCGCGGCACTTTGGCCGGCGAGATCTCCACCATCTTCCCCCCTCTGATCTGGCCCATGCCCCGTTCCATCGTCTCGAGCAGCACCCGCATGTACTCGTCAACGTCCTTGATTGAGGCAAGCACGACGTCGCCCATGCCGAGGTACTGACTTATGTCCTCTTGGTCCAAGTCTACCTTTCGATGGACCAGTTCGGAGACAAAGAGGTTCCCGTTATACGGCGAGTTCAGGTCCAGTATCCAACCGGACTTGTGAGCGTCGATGACAACCCCGACGACCAAGTCGCCGACATGCGGTATGTAACGACCCTGCAGGGGAATCACCCTAATCTGCTCCCCCTTGACATCAGCAAGGCCCACCACCGCGGAGTATATCTTGTCGCCCTCACGGAACGAGCCCTCCATGTACTTGTAATCGCCCTCCGCAATCAACTGCCCCGGGATTACTATCTCCCTGTTTTGAACGTGTATCATCATACCACCTTCGTCTCCGCCTCTCCCCTAGTCAGGTCGTTCAGCTTGTCGAAGAACTCCCCCTGGATTCCGGCCGAGATCTCCACGACCGCGGCCCAGGAGCCGTCGCTGAGCCACTGTTCTTGCTTCAGCGTCCCGAACTCCCTAACCGTGCGCTGCACCCTGCCCGCGTGGCTCGCCGAGATCTTTATCGCTATCCTCTTCGTCTCGAACTTTAACGGTATGGTCGGCAACAACGCCTTCACAATCTTGGGCAACTGCTCCTCGGCGCTCTTGTACTCGTCTATCTGTATCTTGGACTCGTTTATTGCGGACTCTATCCTAGCGGGAGGGTGAGGAAATCCCGTCTGCGGGTTTATCGCACGCCTGGAAATCGTGGCCACTACCTGCTTCATCCTCTGCTCGCGCATCCTCCGCCTTTGCTCGGTCGTCACCTGGACATCGCCGCTTTTGATAATCTGCTCCGCGATCTTCAGGACGTCAGAAGTTCCGAATGCCTTTCTGACCATCTCCTCCGAGGCCTCGTCACCCTTCTTGGAGTCCTTGAAGATCTTGTCCGTCGCCAATAAGCTGCGCATGTCCACATTCCCACCTGTCCTCAGATTCAAAGCTAGCTCGGGGTCAACAAGCACCTCAAAGGTCGTACCATGGCTCGACAATCTGGCTATAACTGCCTCATCTAATTTTACCATGGCCCGCTACTCCTTTGCGGGCTTAGCCTGCGGCTTTGGGCTTAAGCGCTTTAGGTATTTAGCTAAATCCACGTCGTTGAGCTTCTTAAATCGCTTTGTCTTTAAGGGTATGACGGCTATCTCCACGTTTTCCTCGCCGAACTCTCCCTCGATGATCATTCGCAACGCCTCCAGCGCCAGAAGAATGGCATCGTCAAGCGAAAGCGCCTCGTCGTACTTTCGCTCGAGGAAATCGGTTACCGTTGGAGCTCCGCCGCCTATCGCTTGACACTTGTACGCTGCCACGACCCCGCTCGGATCCGTTTCGAAGAGGTGAGGCTTCCTGTCGTCGACGCCGGCAATCAGGAGCCTGGCGCCGAACGGCCTGACCCCGCCGTGCTGAGTGTAGAGCTGCTTCGTGTCCCCGATGCGCTTGGCGAGGGCTTCCACGCTTATCATCTCGTCGTAGCGCAAACGGTTGACCTGAGCCTCGATGCGCGCGTGATCGATGAGCACGCGGGCATCCGCTATCAACCCGGAAGCTGCAGCTCCGATGTGCTCGTCCACTTGGAAAATCTTCTCGATTGACGTCTCTTCCACTAGTTTGCTCCTAATTCTTTTCTCCGCAGCCAGAACCACGCCTTCATTTACCTTGACGCCCAACGCCGTAAGCCCGCGCTTGACGGCCTCTTGGGCATATTGAACCTGGAAAAGCTTACCGTCAGGACTGAAGACGGTTATCGCTCTATCGTAACCTGCACCAGGTGGAACAAATGCCATGCATATCTACCTTTTTTAAACCTATGACAGTGATTCAATAACTGTAAGATATGAGCGTATTTAACATTAGCGGCAACGGTCCCCATCTTTCATGACGGTGCATTCCGTCCCTTTGACGCTACGATAAAAATTTTCTTTTCGCGGCCCTGATGGTGCCTGAAACCCCCAGGACTTTGAGGGGAGACTCGCCGTGAGCCATGACCCCCTTGAGCTCACCCACCAGGTCGTGACTGCAGCGAAGTAGGCCCTTTCTGGAGTCTGCGTCGTGCGTGATCACCCTGACCTCCGCACGGTCGACCCCAATCATTTTGCACATGGAGGCCGCGACACGATAAACGTCCTGTTTATCGGCGCCCGAGACCGCCTCGAAAGCCATGTACCTGCGCCTATGCCTCATGCTTTGCCCGGGCCTCCAAAAAATTCAACACTTTTTTTATCGCGACTTCGCGTTCCGCTGGGAAAGCAATTATCTTAAACCGCATATGAATGGCGTCGCCGACATCAGTGGGGACAAGTTCGCCGCCATATGCGGCCTGCTTGTCGAACCTGATGTAGAAGAAACACGAGTCGTCAACCCTATCCTGAACGACCATCCTCAGTTTGGCGAACGCGCCTTCGTACATTCCGGACATCAAGTGCTGCCAGAACTCCCTGAGTGCCTTCCTTTGATTCACTCTGGCCTCAAAGGAGACGATCGGGTTTCCGTGATGGCCCTTCATGCTGGACCTCCGAACCTCCACGGACTCCGGCAGGAGCTTCTTCACTGGGTCAAGAACGCGCTGCTCGTCCTCGGTCGCGTGCGCGTGGACGCTTACCACCGCGCTGCTAAAGGGGAATTCCATCCGCTCACTTTATTCTGCCACGAGCTCTGACGCTGGGCCTGATGCGTTCGGCACCCTTGCCCTTTGTTGCCATTCCCCTCGACTTTTTGCCCGCACGGGTCAAGCCCCTGTGGACGCGCCCTTTCTGGCTCTTGTTCGCGATCCAACCGAGCTGCGGGTCGCTGAGAATGGCCGGGTGACTGGGGTCCAGCATTATGACCTCAAAATACTTGCGGGTCCCGTCGGCTGCGACCAAGTAAGAATTCAGCACCTCGAGGTTGGGGTACTTTCTGGCCGCTCTCTCCTCCGCGATGAGTTGGATGTTCTTCTTCGGCACTATCTTCAAAACGCCCATGCGCTTTGGCCTTCTGCCGTGAGCCGGCCGGACCTTGCGCCGGCCACCCTTTCTCACGCGCGCCCTCACGACGACCACGCCCTGCTTCGCCTTGTAGCCGAGCGATCTCGCCCTCTCCAGGTCGGTCGGCTTGTCGATGCGCTGAGCAGCTGAGACCTTGCGCCATTCGGCCATGCGACCTCGCATCAATTCGTTTTGTCCTACCGTCAATTGAACGCCACCAAGATTATGCTATTGCTTTCTTTATTTTCTCCGATATAAGGATGGCTGCTTCGCGCTGAGTTTCGCGCGTGGAGGCCCCAATGTGCGGGGCGAGCACCAGGTTCGGCAGCTTCAGAAGTGGGCTGTCAACGGGGGGCTCACGCTCGTAAACGTCGAGACAGGCCCCAGCGATCTTGCCGCTTTTGAGGGCCTCGACCAGGGCATCCTCATCCACTATCTTGCCCCTCGAGGCGTTGACCAAGACGGCGTTGGGTTTCATCAGGCTGAGTTGGTCCTTGCCGATCATGTGCTTGGTTTCAGCTGTCAGGGGGAGATGGATGGTCAAATAGTCTGACTCTTTGAGGACCTTGCCAAGGTCGGCATATTCACAGCTAGTCCTCTCCACGAATTCCGGGTAACTCACGCAATCCTGGGCGATAATCCTCATCCCGAACGCTTTTGCCATGACGCCGACGGTCTGCCCGATCCTGCCCGTGCCGATTATCCCGAGCGTCTTGCCCTTCAGCTCCGTGCCCATGAGCTCCGACTTCAGCCATTTGCCCTGCTTCATACTCGAATCGGCCTGGGGTAGATGCCTAGCCCATGAAAGCATGAATCCTATCACCAACTCCGCCACGGCCTCGGTCGGCGCCTCGGGCGTGTTCAGGATTTTTATCCCTCTGGCCTTCGCGGCGACGACATCGACGTTATCGAGTCCGGCCCCGGCCCTAGCTATAATCTTAAGCTTCTTCCCCGCCTCGATGACTTCCTTGGTCACCTTGGTCGCGCTGCGGACGACGAGCACCTCATAGTCCTTGATGTGCTCGAGCAGCTCGGGAGGCTTCAGTTCGGTCGCGACTTCAACCTGGGCGACCTTCCTGAGGCGCCTGATGCCCTCCTCGTCTATCTTGTCCGTAATGAGTATGTTGACCATTCCATCACATTCCTATGATTAACCATCAGCGAATTTATAGTCGTTGGAATGGCTGCGCGAGTTCTCAAAAATTAAAAAGTGCAACGACCATCATCGGCCCCGGCTCGAGACCACCTTTATGACGTCGCCGTCCTTCAGCTCGTAGTCCTCGCCGAGCCTGCGCTTGGTCCTCGCATCGATCGCGTGGAGGAAGGACTCGCCGAGCTCGCTGTGTATGGTGTAGGCGAACTCCCTGGCCGTGGTTCCCTTCGGGACGAGGAAAGCATCGGGCAGGACGTTGCCGTTTTTATCAGTGAGCTTGGTTTCGTCATCCACTGGGTACACGACTATCAAATTCAGCAAGTCATATATCGCCTTGTCGACCGCCTGCTGCACTCCCGTGGAGCCGAACTTTTTCAGCAGCTCGGAAATTTTATCGAGGGCATTTTTTTGCTGCTCGTTCAGTGATTCCGGCTTGAGAATCTTGAACTCGGCGGCGCCCGGGTTGTAGCTCAGAATTCCCTTCTCAGCCGCACGCCTCAGTATCAGCTCCGCCTCCGAGCAGGTCGGGACGACGATGTAGCCGCGCTGCCTCAGGCGCTCGATGTTGGGCTCGGCCGTCGCGACGTCCGACTTGTTGGCCGCGATCATTATCGGCTTGCTGACCTTCCGGAGCTCAGCCACGAACCTGAGCAGGTCGTCGTCGGACCATTTCTCCGGGTCCGACTGATCCACGGCCGCTCGCTTGAACGCCTCGGCGATATGGCCGTGCTTCACGCCCAGTCCGCTCAGACGGTCGGATACCTCCTTCACCAAGTCCAGCTTCTCGTACTTGGCCCTGCGCGCGAACCTCGACCAGTCCTTGGCGATGATCCCGCGGAGCCACATGGCGATCTCGACCTCGAGGAAGTCGATGTCATTCAGGGGGTCGTGGGAGCTGGGAGGGCAAGGCTTTCCCTCCGCGTCCGTCACCCCAGCCGCGTCGATTATGTGGACCAGCGCCGATGCCATGCGAAGGTTGTCCAGGAACCTGTTCCCGAGGCCGCGTCCCATGTGGGCGCCCTCGACCAGGCCGGCGATGTCGATGATTCTCACCGGCACGTGGCGGATTCCATTCATACATTTGGAGTTCTTCGGGTCGCAGGTCAACTTGAAATCAACGCACGGACACTTGCTGCGGACGTAGGTCACGCCGATGTTCGCGTCTATCGTGGTGAACGGGTAACCAGCACACGGAGCGTTGGCCAAGGTGACCGCGTTGTAGAATGTGGTCTTGCCCGTGTTGGGCTTGCCGACGAGTCCTAGCTCGAGCACCTTCAACCCTTCGCCGCGCTTTCGTAATCTCCGGGTTCCCTGTGCCTGCCGAAGCTGCCGAGCCCACGCTTCGCGAGCTGTCTGCGGAGCCGCTTGGCGTAATCGTTCTCAATCTCGCCCTTGTCCTCAAGGTAGTCTATAATCCCCAGGGCTTGCTCGTCCGTTGCACACCTTCTGATGTAATCCACCACCGTGGGCTCGTATCCGTGCTCAGAATGGGCCGCCTTTTCCGCCTCCATTCGCGAGCTCCGCACGGCGTTTATCTTGAAGGTGCCCTTGCTGCCGAACTCCTTGGAAATGTGCGGGTTTTTTTCCTTGAATTCGTCCTTGGATCTTTCAGTCATGCTCTCACTCCACGTGCCCGGTCCACTTGTGCTTCATGATGACCGGCTTTGTTATCACCAGCGTGTTCGGCGAGACGTCTTCGTAGACGACCGCTCCCGGGCCGACCGCCGCGTTCGGGCCTATCTTCACGCCGGGATTGATCATCGAGTTGACGCCGGTCTTGACGTCGTCGCCTATCACCGTGCCGAGCTTCTTCCTGCCCGTGTTCACGATCCTGCCGCTCACCTTCATCTTCACCGCGCCCTCGTCCAGGCGCAGATTGGCGATGGTCGTCCCAGCCCCGAGGTTGCATCTGCTGCCGATGATGCTGTCGCCGACATAGGAAAGGTGGGCCACGTTGGTGTGGTCCATGATAATGCTGTTCTTGATCTCGACGCCGTTGCCCACCCTGACGTGGTCGCCGACGCTCGTCGCCGGGCGGATGAAGCAGTTAGGGCCGATGTCGCAGTTCTTGCCCACGTAGGTCGGGCCCTCGATGTAGGAGCCGGAGCGGATCCTGGTGCCCTCGCCGATGTAGACGTTCGACTCGATGTAGGCGCCGTGCTCGATCTTGCCGTGGATCTCGCCCTTTAGCTTCCTGAGGAAGTACTCGTTGGCGATCAGGAGGTCCCAGGGCCGGCCTATATCGGCCCAGAGATCGAGCGGTGAGGTGAAGACCTCGCCGCCCTTGTCGATCGTTATCTGGATGGAGGAGGTGATTTCATACTCGCCGCGCTTGGATTTCTTCGTCCTCCTTACGGCGTCGAAGATTTTTGAATCGAAAAGATAAATCCCGGCGTTCGCCAGCCGGCTCTTCACGTGCTTCGGCTTCTCGACTATCTCGGTCACCTTGTCGCCCTTTATGAAGACTATGCCGAACTGCTCGGGGTTCTCCACCTCTATCGTCCCCATCAGGCAGGAGAAGTTCTTCCTCTTGCCCAGCTTTTTGTAGCGGGCCATGAAGGCGTTCAGCGACTCCTGGTCCACCAGCGTGTCACCGTTCACCACCACGAAGCGCTCGCCGCCCACAAATTTCTCCGCCAGCGAGACGGCGTTGGCCGTGCCCAGCAGCTCCTTCTGCTGCAGGTATTCCACCCTGACGCCCAGGTTCGAGCCATTGCTGTAGCGCTCCATGATCTGCTCCTTCCCGAAGCCGACGACCATGGCGATCTTGTCGATGCCCGCGTTCCGGAGCAGCGATATCACGTGGTCGAGCGCCGGCTTTCCTCCGACCGGGAGCAGGAACTTTGGCTTCGTGAACGTCAGTGGCCTCATCCTCGTGCCCAGGCCCGCCGCCAGGATGACTGCCTTCATGTCCATCACCATTATTCTTGTGGCGGGGGCTAATAAAATGTTGAGAGCTCAAGTTTTGGAAAATTTTTCCCTTATAAATAACGCCCCTTCAAAAGCTCGGTGTGACACACGTATATCATCCCCCTGAATTTTCTTCTTTATAAACAACCGCGCCGCAAATGCTGGACGGGGATATTTGAAGCTGGTCCACTATCAGACCCTCGAGGCCGTCGAGCCCGAGGAGCTGCGGCAACTGGTCAGGATCAAGGCTAGGTTCAACGGGGAGCGCGGTTTCTGGGAGCGCATCAAGCTTTGGCGCAAGTCCGACATTCTGGAGAAGCTGGAGCCGAGCGGCGCCAGGTGGGGTTTCACCCGGACGCGGGACGACGAGGACAGACTGCGGCTGGTGCTGACCCTAAGGGAGATGTCGCAGGCCACGCCGAGGCTGACCTGGGTCCTCTGCGACGAGTGCAACGGGGGCAAGGAGGTCGTGCTGAAGGGCGGCACGGCTGTGACATAACAACCCGAATACAATAGGGCCGTGTCGTTATGCCTCAATTGTTCAATTTGCACGCCTTTTTTCTATCATTCTACCTATGACGGCTGAGGCCATTATAAGCCCAATCCAGAAAATCAAGACAAGTTGAAGCCCTACTATATCCACTTCCCAAGGTTTGGCTGGGGTCCAGTTATTGTGTTCAGGGTATGCGTTCCCCATTTTAGAGGAAAGCCGTACTCCACATGCACAAAATCGGGCCAATCGTATCTGAACCCATAAGTCAGACCGATAAATGCCATGACGAGAAAAGCATTATAACGCCTGATTTCACTAAAAGGAGCTTCATGCTTGCGTATCGATGTTTCGAAGTGGAGGAAACATCAAAAAATTAAAATTTATATTTTTTTCTGGCTAAAGATTATAAATATGTAGAAAATGCAATAATCACTGAAAAGGAGGGATAATGTGGCGAAATTGTGGAGATGCGAAATCTGTGGAGATCCTTATATCGGAGAAAACCCGCCAGATAACTGCCCCTTTTGCGGAGCGCATAGAAATTACATAAAAGGGGCAAAAGAAGCCCAAGTTAATTTTAATGTTGAACTAAATGAAAAGGATAAAGCGAATGCCGAGCGCGCTCTACAGGTAGAAGTAAGTAACGCCGTATTTTACTTCTGCGCCGCCGAAAAAACAGACGACGATGAAGGAAAATTATTGTTTAAGGCTTTGGGAAAAGTGGAAGCAGAACATGCCAGTGTTTGGAAGAAAATATTAAAGCTTGAAAAGGTGCCTAAAGGGGAAGCGTCATGTCACCTAGGCAATAAAAAAAATTTAGAAGAATCTCATGCAAGAGAGACAAGAGCCATTGAATTTTATAAAAAGGCAGGCGCAGAATCCGGAAATGGGCGAGTAAAACAGATATTTGAAGCGTTCGTCGAAGTAGAAATGGATCATTTAGAACTTTCGCGAAAGAGATTAAAATAACGCAAATGTATGAAATCTAAAAATGCTAAATTTGTGGAAAATTAAATATCACTTCCACCCACCCTTTCCACCCTCTTAGGAAAAGAAGCATTTTAATGGCGTTTACCGTTGTTCGCCGTTAAAGTCGTGCTCTGATTGGCTGGAAGGGATGCTCAACGTGCCCAGATGGCATTTGACCAAGGTGAAAATTAGGAACACATTAAAAAAGTTAAAATTTAACCCAAGTTTCACCAATAGTATCCGGTAAAGATGACAAAAATTTACGTCCCAGATACCAGCGCACTGATAGACGCTCACTTGAGCTGTCTGCTAATCAGCGGAGAACTTCAAGATTGCGAGGTGCTGTTGCCTAACCTGGTCTTCGCCGAAATCGAACATCAGGCAAAATTAGGCAAGGACTCAGGATACAGCGGCCTCGCGGAGTTGAGAAGGCTAAAGGAGCTAGCGGACCAGAACAAGGTTAAGCTCAAGCTACTTGGGAGAAGGCCCACCCCTGCGGAAATCTCAGCTGTCGAGTTTGGGACCATAGACGCCGCGGTCCGCGAATTCGCAAGCGAGCACGGAGGGGTGCTCGTGACCGGAGATGAAGTGATGGCCGAGATGGGGCGGTTGGAAGGGTTGGAAGTCCTGTTCCTGAAACCGGTGCTGACCGGAAGGAGTCCCAAACTGCTCGAATACTTCAAGCCTGACACATTGTCCGTGCACCTCAAAGAAAAGGTGAGGCCCATGGCAAAAGTCGGGAGCCCAGAGAACTTCAAGCTTGAAGTTCTTGACGAAACCCCACTC
This sequence comes from Methanobacteriota archaeon, assembly GCA_043821745.1. Classification (GTDB taxonomy): domain Archaea; phylum Hadarchaeota; class Hadarchaeia; order Hadarchaeales; family Hadarchaeaceae; genus Hadarchaeum. Next base: position 15,258 of record JBDRCL010000061.1, read on the forward strand.
ACCGGGGAGCAACTTAGGGAGCTAGCGCACGAAGTCATTGAGCTAGCTCGGCAGGACCCCGACAGTATGGTGGAAATCGAGCGCTCGGGAGCGACAGTGGTACAGTACCGCGAGTATCGCATAGTCATCGCTCGTCCCCCGTTCAGCGATGGGTTTGAGATTACCGCCGTTCATCCGATAGTCAATGTCGGTTTGGACGACTACCGGTTGTCAGAGAAGCTCAAGGAGCGGTTGCGGGAGAGAGCCGAAGGGATACTGATCGCCGGCCCGCCTGGAGCCGGTAAGACCACTTTCGCCCAAGCGCTTGTTGAGTTCTATCGTTCGCAGGGGAAAATAGTCAAGACCATGGAGTCCCCCCGCGACCTCCAAGTGAGCGACGAAATAACACAATATTCGGCTCTAGAAGGTGAAATGGCAAATACGGCCGATATTCTGCTCCTGGTTCGCCCAGACTACACCATCTACGACGAGCTTCGGAAGACCAGCGATTTTCAGATATTTTCCGATATGCGCCTGTCGGGCGTGGGTATGGTCGGAGTGGTGCATTCAACCAGGGCAATCGACGCCGTGCAAAGATTAATAGGACGGGTTGAGCTCGGGATGATTCCCATGATTGCCGACACTGTAATCTTCATAAAGGGGGGCCATATCAAGAGCGTCTATTCCCTTAAAACCGCCGTTAAAGTGCCCCACGGGATGACCGAAGCCGATTTGGCACGCCCGATGGTAGTGGTAACCGACTTTGAAACGGATAGCTCGGCCTACGAAATATATTCCTTCGGTGAGGAAGTAGTGGTCATGCCAGTGAAGGAAAAGGAAACCACGAAAGAGGAGCTTTGGAAAGCCCAGCTGATCAAGCAGGAAATTAGACGGCTGGTAGGGGAAGACGTCGAAGTCAAGATGCTTTCCGACACCAGCGCAATCATCGGAGCAGATGACTTTATAATACCAAAAATCATCGGCCGAGGCGGACGCACTGTAGAGCGCTTGCAGAGAAAATTGGGAATCAGGATAGATGTACGCGGCAGGGAAATGGACTAGCTCAAGCCCCGAACATGAAAGCCATTTTAATCGCGGAAAATATATCAAAAGCGGGTAGTTACATGCGTTTGATAGACGGCCACGCTCACCTCGAAGATGCCCCAAACCTTGACTCAGAAATCAGTCACGCCAAAACTAATGGCTTGGTCGCTGTCATCGCGGTGGGCTCTGACGAGAAGTCAAATGACGCCGTGCTGAAGATCTCAACGCGGTATGCCGATTTCGTTCTTCCCGCCATGGGGTTACATCCCTGGAACATTCGCGACAACGTCGATGACATGATCAAGTCAATCGAAACTAACATCAAGAAGTGCGTCGCCATAGGCGAGGTCGGCTTGGATTTCAAATACCAAACGCCGAGAGAACTGCAGATCGAAGCCTTCAAGCGTGTGCTTGGTCTCGCGACTCGCTATGACAAGCCGGTGATAATTCATTCACGCTGGGCATGGAAAGAGGCCTTCGAAATGGTCAGGGACGCCAGCGCGAAGCGTACAGTATTTCACTGGTACAGCGGGCCAATAGATATTCTGCGAGAAATATTGACTCTCGGCTGCTACGTCTCGGCGACGCCGGCCGCGGAGTACAGCGAACCTCATAAGCTGGCGCTCAAGGAGGTTCCGCTCGACAGACTCTTGCTCGAGACTGACTCGCCCGTAAAATATCGCGGGACAGCGTCAACGCCAAGCGACGTGTTAAAAACGCTGAAGGCCGTCGCACAGCTCAAGGGGATTGACGAGCGAGAAGTCGCCGAAACGACGACCAAAAACGCGATTGAACTGTTCAACCTGAAATTATAGTAAATAAAAATCTCAAAAACTATCTGCTACTCTTTATCGCCCTTTTTAAGACCTTCGCGGCTTTCTTCACTATCTCATCCGCCCGGCCCGGAGTCCTGGCCTCGGCCGTCACCCGTATGTACGGCTCGGTCCCAGAAGCCCTGACCAGCGCCCAGCCGTCCTCGAGGTTTACCCTTACCCCGTCAACCTTCAGAGCCCCTATGGACTCTTTGAACTCGCCCTCAAGTTTTTTCAGGATCGTTTTCATCGCCTTGTCCTTTCGCTCGTCCGGGCAGGCGACCTTCTCCCGGACCATGTAGTAATCGGGCAGGGGGGCGAGCAACTTGGAAATCGCCTCGCCGGAGGAGCTCATCAACTCCAGGACTTTCAGTGCCCCCAGCAAGCCGTCCGGAGCCATGCTGAAGCCAGGGAATATCCACGCCCCGCAGGGCTCGCCGCCGAAGACTGCCTTCCTCCGCTTGATCTCGGCCGCGACGCTGACGTCGCCGACCCGAGTCCTAACCACTTTCGCGCCGCGTTCGCCGACGACCTCGTCCACGACCTTGGAGGCATCGACTGTAGTGACCACAGTACCGCGGCTCCCCATCACCTGGCGTGCGGCTATGAGTGCCAGAATTTCGTCGCCGGGCACGACCAGACCAGTATTATCCACGATGACGACCCGGTCGGCGTCACCGTCGTGAGCAATCCCGAGATCAGCCCCAGTCGACTTCACCACCTTGCACAGCTCGACCAAGTTCTCCGGACTGGGCTCGAGCGGACGGCCCGGGAAGAAGCCGTCGGGCTGCGAGTTCAGCGAGGTTACCCTGCATCCGACTTCCCCGAGAAGAAGCGGCGCCACGACAGAGGCAGCGCCATTCCCGCAATCGACCACGACCTTGTAATCGCGTGATATCTGAACTGTGCCGGCAAGTGCTTCAACATAGCTTTGCAGGACATCCAGTTCCTCAACATTCCCGATCTTATCCCAGGCGGCCTTCTTCCATTTCTTACCAAAATAAATCCTCTCAATCTTTCCCTCCATAATTGGAGTGTAAGCCATCCCGCTAGAGTCGAAGAACTTGATCCCATTGTACTCCGGTGGGTTGTGAGAAGCAGTTATCATGATGCCGGCCTTGGCCTTCAGCTTGCGCGCAGCAAAACTAACAGCTGGCGTGGGCACGATTCCCAAGCGCTTGACGTCGCATCCCCCTGAAAGAATTCCTGAAATCAAACAGCTCTCGAGCATGTCGCTTGACGTCCGGGGGTCCTTCCCGACGACGACCGCGCCTGAGTTTTTCAAGTGTGTGGCCAAAGTCAATCCGAGGCCTATCGCGAGCTGAGGTGTGATCTGCTCCCCGACGACTCCGCGCACGCCGGAGGTCCCGAAAAGACCGCCCATGAAAACCTCCAACTTAAAAATGGGATTACTCGCTTTTAACTTCGCCCTGAGGTTGGACCGCGCTGCCGATGACCTTGCTCTTGTAGACCTCTACCCTTCTGATCGGGCAGTATTTCCTGGCCTCCTTGTAGATGTCCGCGGAGAGCTTCCCGAGCACCGCCTCCTGAACGAACTGGTCCATGGTGCGATCGGCCGCCCTCGACTCGACGACCTTGCGCATGTCCTTGTGAATCAGGTCCAGCTTGGTGCTCTGTACCCGCCTCAGCGTGGTCACCATGGAGCTGACCCGCAGCTTGTAGCCGTCCTTGGTGGTCACTGTCGCGATGTCGTCGATCTTTCCGGCCCGCCGCTTAATCTGGCTGCGGACATAGTCCCGGGCCATCTCGTGGCCGATGAAGCCGGTCACTGCCTGCTTGTCCTTGACCTCCTTGACCTGGAAGTAAAGCTTGATGTGCGACTTTGAAAAGTCCTCGATGAGGTCGCCCAGAGTAGTCTCGAAGACCCGCCCCTGAACCTGGGCCGGGTTGGTAGTAAACGTCTCACCTATCTTCTGGCTGCCAAACATCTGTGGAGCCACTACCTCGAACCACTCCTTATCACGCCAGGATTTCTTCAGCACGCGCTTTTTTTCTTCGGACATTATTCCACCACCTTTGGAACGGACGGCAGCGAACCGAACCGCTTTTTCACCGGATATGGCCACTTCGACGGGTCGAGGCCGTGCTGGGCGAGGAATCCCACCACCCAGCGGCTCGTCCCGAAGCCGCAGCAGCCCGTCCAAACCTGCCGACCTTTGACCTCCTTGATTTTAAAGGTTTCCACGAACTTGGTTTTGTGGACATTGTAGGAGCCTATCTCCAGCCAGCTGTCGTTGTAGGGCAGCGGCACTTCGATATCGTAGGTCGCCACCTTGCTGCTGTCCGTGCCGTCGCCGATGGCACCCTCCTTCATGTAGAATGGCGTCGCGACCAGCAGCCTCCACTCCATCCCCAGCTCGTCCGCGACCTTCATACCCCTTTCGACGACCAAGTCTCTGATCGAGACCACGTCGTCCGGAGACCCGATGAACACTAACTCGGTACGTCTGAACTCCTGCGTTCGGACCAGGCCCTCCACGCCGCCGCCCTCCCACCGATAAGTCCAGCCGCTGCGGTCGAACTGCTTCACGGGAAGATCCTCGAGCCTGACGTTCTTGGAAGCGAACTGTTCGTAGAAGGGCTCGCACTGCGCCGGGGCCAGGACGTAGGCCGGCTCCTTGATCGTCTCCCTGAGCTCCTTCACCGGAATGCGCTTGGTCAGCTTGAGCTTCTGCTTAAAGTCCTGGAACGCCTCGGGTTCGCGTGGCGGCGGCGAGACGTAATACATGCCCTCGGGCACGCCATCAAGATAACCTGGCATCCTTTGCATGACCTCAAGCGGTATGAGCTTGGGCAGCATGACCTCCTCGAACTTCAGCGGTCGCGCCACCTCTTCAATTATTATATCCTCAATAGCCCGCATCAACTTCGCGTACGGCTCCTCGTATATCCACTGGCCGCGGCCGGGGAAGTCCCGAATCCAGCCCAATTTCTTGGCGACGTCGAACGGGTTCTCCTTGAATGCGTGTGCCCTCTTGGGCCCCTGCTTGACGACTTTCGGCTCGGCGGCCTTGGCGGAAGCGTGAGATATAATCTCCTCGACCATCGAGACCAGCCTGTCGACGACCCTGCCCCTCAGGTCGCCCTCCGTGAGTCCCTTCATGTTAATCTCGACCAGTGACTCTCCGACCGTCACCTCGTAGGGCAGCCTCTTCAGCTCGGCTGTCGCCTCTTCGGACACCTCGGCGGTCTGCAGGACAACCTTGTACTCGCTGGCAGTTATCCCACGTATGCCGACCTTGTGCTTTTTGCCAATCTCTGTGGCCAGAAGATTCGCAAGCCTAAGAAGAGCATCGTGGGCCCTGACGTAACGACCCGACTCAAGATCAATGCAAAGTTCCTTGCCAGCAGACTTCCAACTGACAATTCTGGCCGCGTCAGCTTCCTTGCCCTGGGGCGCACCCTTCTTGAGTGTGGGCTCGGCCTTCTGCATGATCGCGGCTATGTCCGCATCCGCTTTCTTGATTTCACCGCTGAACGTGAGTTTCGCCTTTAGTTCAAACCTCATCCAATCGCCAAAGACCAAATTAATCGCAAGCTATGAAAAGCTTGCCCTCGTCGAATAACGTCTGCTCATTTGGTCTTAACTCATCCCGCTCCAATTTTTGACCGCGTGCCCGCGATGCTCTCTAAACTTTAGAGGAAATCCTTGAGGAAGAACTTGCCCTCGCCCATCGGCACGGCCCTCTCGAACATATCTCTCTGTTCCTTCCGTAGCGTCGACGGCTTGGTCGCGTCAATGCCAATCCTGTTGCCGACCCGATAATGGGCACCGGCCGGCGCCTCGGCAAGGACCGGCTGCTCGATGTCCAAGTTCTCGGAGACGCCCGCCCCAGGAATCACGATGACATCCTTCGCCGGGTCCACCCTCGTCCCTATCGACCAGATGACATCCCTGGCATCGTAGATGTTGACGTCCTCGTCCACCACAATTATCACCTTGGGGTAGTGGTAGGAGGTCGACAGGGCGCCCAGTATGACGCTCCTCGCCTCGGTGTCGAAACGGGGGACCATTTGGATTATAGTCACGTAAAGGCCCCCCCAGGGTGGCACGTAGATGTCCCTTATGTCCGCAAAGCCACCGATGCTTTTCGTGCGGGTGTACATGTGCGCCTCCAGCGGCAGGGCGCAAAGGGCCTGGTGGTCGGTGAACCTGATGGTCTGAATGTGGCGGTAGATGGCGTCCTTCCTCATTGTAATCGCCTTGACCTTGAACATCGGCAGCATGTTCTTGCCCAGCACCTCCCTCGAATAACCCGTGTACTCGGCGAATGGACCCTCTTCCACCCTCACCTTCGGCGGTATCTCCCCTTCGAGCACTATCTCGGCGGAGGCTGGCACCTCCATGTCGATGGTCTCGCACTTCACCAGCTCCACGGGCTCACCGGTGATCGGCTCAACGAAACCCAATTCATCGCAGGGATACTCGGTGCTGTAGCTGGTCACAACCTCGTAGGCCGGGTGCATCCCGATCGCCACTGCCATGGGCATGGGTTTATCTTCCTTCTCATATTTTTGATAATTCATCAACGAGTGCATCGGCGACATTTGGCATCCGGTATGATTTTTGCTCAGGACCTGCATGCGGAGACAGGCGAGGTTCCTGATCCCGGTGTCGGGGTCTTTTGTGATGCAAGTGCCGGCGCCTATGTAGGGGCCGCCGCACGTCGTGGAGTGGGTGATGACCGGGAGCTTGGTCAAGTCGACTTCGTCCCCGACCACTATCTTATCCTTCACCGGACCGCTGGACACCATCTTGCATTCCTTTGGACCCTCCGCGAAGCGCTTTGCAAGCTCCGGGACGACCTTGTCCTTTGGCGTTCCCAATAGTAAGGCGTGTTGTTCGCGGGACTGGATGATGTCGGCGCAGACCTTCCAGCCCGGGTAACCCTTCACGTTTTCAAAAAGCAATGCTTTCTCGGACTCTGAACACAGGGTCCCCATCTGGGTCTTGGGATCGGCCTCTTTCTTAATTTTATATATCAAATTATTTTCTTCAAGCTGTTTGAGCCAACTTCTCAAGTCCTTAGGCATGGTTCTTCCTTTTCCCACAGCAATAAATGTTTTTGGGTGTGATTTTTATAGACGCACCATATTATCAATCCCTGTAGCTTCAGAGCAAAGTCTCGGCGGTCAAGGTGCACGCTAGCAGGTCGTCCAGCGTGGCTAGAATGGTCTCCATCCTTCCGTCCAGCTCAACTGTGCTGGCTACCCTCTTGCCCTTAGCCCTCGTGGACACGACCAAGCCCTCTGGAAGCTTCAGATTGTCCGGCTCAAGAGCTTTGGCCACTGTTTTTGACACTCGCAAACTTTCGTAACGACACACAACTTCTGCTTTCATTTTCATACGCATCAATTCCCAGATTTAGAATTTCCTATATAAAAATTAAGCTTTTCAAGGTCGTCCTTTCCAAGTTCGGTAAGCTCCTTGATCATCGAAATGAGCTCCTGCATGACTGAGTACATGGGCACCGGCTTGTCTGCAAAGCACTCGGCAGCTGAAGCGTGGCCTCCACCCTCTATCCCGTCGTGGCCCGGATAAAGACGCCTTAAGCGCTCGGCCAGCTGGAAACATATTGCGCCGCAGTCTATATATTCGCCTCCTCCGCGCATCGAGATCTGGATGCCTCTCTCCTTCGGGCAGAACAAGACAATCATCGTTTCTTTGTGACCGAAAGCCCTCTTCAGCGGCTCAAGCTGCGTAGACGCGACAAACGGCAATATCGCTGAGAAGGGCGCGACCTGCATGGGCAAAACCTCCCTTGCGAAAAACAAGTAAACTCCAACGCCTTGGAGCTCGCCCAGAAAGGTGGTGCTTTGCACCCTCCCGTTCAGCACATCCCAATCAGATCGGTAACGCTTCAAAACGGATGCTAGGATATTCCCTTTTGGCACGTTGCCCAACAAATCATCAATGTTTCTAAAATCCGCCGGCCGCACATCCCTCTCTGCAAGATGCATGAGGTAATTATATACTAATTCTGGTCCGCTGGAGACCCTTATGTCCAGGTCCTTTTCGTAAAAGTGGGCCAGAGAACCTGCGTGCACCACCTCCACAATTTGATTGACTAACGCCGTTCGCCTCCTGTCCACAGTGTCATACATCGTCGGGCGACCGAGCCTCACCTTAAAAAAGTGTGGAAACTTTTTCATCGAACGCTCGATGAACGGGCGGGCAAACTCGGCGCAGGTTTTCTCGACTGGGTCGAGGGCAAAATCCCCTCGGCAACCCATTAGCGCGACGAAATCGTCATGATCGCTCGTCGAACCAAATTTGGTGGCAATCATGTGACACAGCAGGGAAGCGGCAGTTGGAACTGAACGCTCCGACGAGGGGTTGAACACCGTGCACTTCTGAGGTCGGCCGTCCAGCATGTGGTGATCTATTATCAGAACGTTTCCGACTTTACCGAAAAAATCGTCGTAGTAAGAAAATGTCCCCTTGTCCGTGAGCAAAAGCAGGTCAAAATCGACCTTGCCCTTCAAAGCTTCAACCAGGTCCCCTTCAGATAGCCTGAATTGTATGGGCATTTTCACGACGACCTCAGCTCCAAAACGATGCCTGAGCAGCCGTTGCATTATGAAGGCGCTGGCGATGCCGTCGGTGTCGTGGTGCGAGAAGTGCAAAATTCTCAGTCGCTTACGCTGGCCCAGCTTTTCCAAAAGTTTGACGGCACTCGCGAACCCTGAATCGGCCTCAAAAAGAAATCGAACCTGTTCATCGTAATACATCACCCAACACCAGACATCGCTTTGTCGAGCTTGATCACGAACTCGTCCATACGATCCCTAGGTATGCGCGCTGCGGCTGAAACGTCATGGCCTCCACCGTAACCACCGACTTCCGCGGCAGCCTTTGAAATGGCCTGCCCCAAATTTACTCCTTCCATCGTCAACTTTGGTGTGCCTCTGGCGGAAACCTTGACATGGCCATCAGACGTGTCAGCCATGCCGATAATTGGCTGCTCCGTCGGGACGAGCGCGGATTCGATCGCAAGCGAAATCATCTCGCCGAGGATGGCGGGATTGACCGAGTCACCGGTGTAGATGTACCTGAAGGTTGAAGTCAGCTTGAAGGACGCCAACTTCGTGACGACCCAACTTATTGCCGCCAACATCTGTTCCTGGTAGCTGCTGAGGAGAGCAAGCGCGTCCATATGAGAACTTCCGTCACCGACAGCTGCCGCAAACCCTATTTCCGGACTCCTCATGTTTCCACACGCATCCAAAATGGCGGCGTATTCACCAATCTCCTTTGGGCCCACTAGGTCCTCCGTGGAAGCCGCATAAACTGTCCCCCAAAGCGTGTGCCGGAACTCTTCTTTTGTGGCAAGTGCACCAACCCTTAAAAATATAGCCTCGCTCAACCTCCTTTCGACGTCCAGGCCCAAGTCAGAAAGCAAGCTTGAATGCGATATTCCCAGGGTGTCAATCAACGAACGGCAAGCTGCCAAGTTTCCCGACAATCCCAATATATATGGCTTGGTCGATGTCCTAAGGCATTCAACGATCGGGCTTAGGCTCCTGCGGACAAGTTTCAACCCCTCGCTTTCGTGAACCAGACCTAAATCTATGGCTCGCTTCAGTAGAGTGTCGTTGACTCCCGTGAACCCTGACAATAGCTCCTGCCTGTCGCCTATCGCGCCGACGATGGCGAGCCCTATGAGCGATCTGAAACGCAGATCTACCTGCTCGACCACGGAGAAGGTGGCCCCGCTTGCGCTGACGTCAGAAGCCCCGTTGAGCCCGCACGAGTGTGGATTGAGGCAGAACAGGTTGGGGCTCTCCATAAATTGACCCGGATGGTGATCTATGATCAGGACATCCTTGCGTTTTGCCAAGAGGTGTTTGTTGATCGCGTCCAATTGGCCGCTCCCCTGATCAAGGAAGACGAACAAATCGTAGTTATCCTTCGCGAGCTGGGCTATGTCCTCCTCGTTAGGGGCCCTGCCAAACTTGACCGTGAAAGGGACGTTGTAGGAGTAAAGGCATCTGGCCAAAATGGCTGCGGAAGCTATCCCATCCGCGTCTGTGTGGGAGATTATCTTGATCCTCGTGCCGCCATCCAGCTTTGGCTTGAGGAAAGCCGTGGCCTCCTCGGCCGCCCTCCGAAACCTCTTTATTTCGGCTCTACCCATGCTGAACACCCAGACTAATTTTCAACTCCCCTTTAACTTACGGCAAAAGAGATAATAACTCTTATCAGAAAACTAAACTGGGCATTAGGAATAAGCAGCGTGTTTTTGGCCGGAGCCTGTCTGTCGATCGCTAATTTAATTTTAATATTATTCAGCCGGCACAAAAATTTAAGTGAGTAAACCTATTCTCTCCTCTCTACGACGACAGTACACCTGGCGGTGAACGCGGCTATCGCACCTAGAGCCGCAAGCCAGGGGACAAGTACCGCACCGATTACGCCAACAGTGACCGGTATCTCAATCAGCGTCTTGCCCTTCTCGTCCTTGACTATGACCCTAGTTATGTTGCCCTCATGAATCAGCTGCTTAACCTTTTTAACGAGGTCCTCGGAGGACACCGAAAATTCCTCCTTTATTATTTTGCTGGTTGAGGTCCCACAGTTTTGGCAGAATTTAGCTCCCGATGCCAACTTGGCCCTGCAACTCTGACAGTATACCACTGCAACACCATTCCATCTTTTTGGGCCCATTAAAAATAAGTTTGGCTAACGAGCAACAAACAACACTGATGTAGCTTTAAACTCAAGCCCGCGCCAAGAGGGCTGCTCTCTCCCTGTTATATCTCCAGTTGGCTGGCAAAATTCCCTCGCGCTTGTAATAAGCTGCAAGCTTGTTGATCCTGGCCTCGACCCTCTCCAGGGAGCGCTTCGTCCCAAAATCCTTCGGGTTTCGGCTGAGGTGACTGTATATCCTGACCGCATTTAGGATGACGCTGGTCAGTTCCTCTGGGAGCTCCGTCTTTACATCATGGGCTTCCAAGATCTTTTTCACACTCTTGCCCGTAGCCTCCTTGACGCTCGGCACGGCATGCTGGTCGCGCAACGCCAGGCCTATCTTGCTGGTCGGGATCCCTTCCTTGCCAAGCTTGACCACGAGACTCTCCACTTCGCTGGCCGACATCTCGTTGCCTCTCCTCAATCCCATACTTGCCTTCCTGGAACTCATTTTCTCACCCTTTCACTTCTTTAAACCAATTCAAAAAGCTATCGACTGCCCTCGCTCGATGCGAAAAATGGTTCTTTTCGGCCGTTGCCATCTCGGCAAAGGTCCGACCGTCGCCCTCATGCGGCACGAATATCGGGTCGAAACCAAATCCTGCTTTCCCCCTTGTAGCCTCGGCAAGGTTTCCGACGACCTTGCCAATAAAAATCTTCGGCTCCTTGCCAGGCTCACAATATCCAACGGCTGACCTGAACTCGGCTCCGCGATTTTCTTCACCGTTCATCAGCTTGAGCAGGCCACGGTTGCCAATAGTATGAAAGACATATTTCGAGTATGGGCCGGGGAAGCCGTGAAGAGCCTGCACGAACAGTCCCGCGTCCTCGATAAAACAAGGCTGCCCCAACTCGGCGCTCACATCTATGACGCTCAACCTAGCTACCTCCTCAAGCTCGTCTGCCTGAACCTCCGTGTAATTGAACTTGTGGTGAACTACCCCTATACCTCGCCTGGCCGCAAGCTCGCTGACCTCCTCGAACTTGTTCAGGTTGCTGGTCACGAAAGTCAGTGCCATGCCCTCTCCTCCTTCGATACATACCGGCCGCGCCTTTCAATATCTTTCGCTCGCTCAATTACCTCATCAGCTTTCTCCCCGAACTCCTGCCTGTAGCCGGACAACGAGGAGGAGTAAGCCTGCTCCGCAATCCTGAAGTGTGTGCTCTGCAGCGCTCGCTTTAGCAGGTGCAAATCCACTCCACGCGCCTCGACGGAGGGGTTGTATTCGCCCAAGCCGAAATCCACGAAGTAAACCCTGCCATCGGGCTTGACTATCATGTTGGAAGTCGTGAGGTCGCCGTGCACCATCCCCGCCCTGTGTAGCCTCGCCACCTGCCTGCCTATCGTGCGGCATAGTTTTTTCCTCTCTGATGGTCCGAGGTTGTCCAGAACCAGCTTCACCTGCTTCCCATCGACAAACTCCATCACAATTCTCATACCGATCTTATCCACTTCATATACTATTGGAGTTGGGACTCCGGCGCGCTTTGCATCGGACAGCATTTTGGCCTCAAGCGCTGTTCTGGACTCGCGAAGTTGCTGGTCGAGCTCAGGGACACGATAACGCTTAGGTATGCGGTCTTTCACGATGACCTTGCCTTCACCAACTGGGTGCAGAACTCGCGCGAAAGGTTCGAGATAAAGGTTCGCCTCGGCGCCTTTCTTGATCAGCATCTAACTCCTCCTCCACGTAATATCCACCTCGTCCGTGCGCCATCGTTGCCTGACATCTGTGCCCTTTACACTCTGTCTAAAACCAGACCTATGGGCGAGTATGCCGTTCCAAGCTATCATCGCGCCTTGGTCCCCACACAGTTCCTTCGGCGGCACGAAGAACTTGGCCCGATGCTCCTCCGACATCAATCTCAGCATCTCCCTCAACCTCTTGTTCGCAGCAACCCCACCCGTCAACATCACTTCTTTTTTCTCCGTGTGCGCGACGGCTCTTTCAGTCACTTCCACAAGCGCCGCAAACGCCGTCTCCTGAAGGCTGTGGCAGACTTCGTTCACATTCGCACCGGCTCTGCACTTGCGAACCGCCTCCGTCATCAAGCCCGAGAATGACAAGTCCATGCCCTTGACAACGTAAGAAAGGGGAATGTACTTTTTTCCCTCGAGCGCCAGACGCTCCACATTGGGTCCGCCTGGGTGCGGGAGACCGATCTCTCGGCCGAAGACGTCTATGCAGTTGCCGATCGGTATGTCGATGGTTTCACCGAAGACGCGGTAACGCCCGGCATCGAACGCTATGACCTGGGTGTTTCCCCCGCTGACGTATAGCGTCAAGGGGTCCTTTGCTCCCTCAGTCAAACGACCAATCTCAACATGAGCTATGCAATGGTTGACTCCTACAATCGGGACATCGAGCCAAACTGCCAACGCCCTAGCCGCGGTAGCCGCCGTGCGAAGGACGGGACCCAAACCAGGGCCCTGGGAAAATGCTATCAGGTCGATATCGTCAATTTCAATTTTGGCCGATTTGAGCGCTTCATCCAAGACCGTTCGCGCATTGGCAGCGTGGAATTGAGCCGCCTCGCGCGGGTGAATGCCCCCCTTCTCAGGAAAATACGTCTTCGATGAGTTCGCAAGTACCTTGCCGGTTGAATCCACTATGCCCATGCCGAGGGTGTGCGCAGTGCCCTCGATACCCAAACACAACATTACAATACCACCAATACTAACCACGTCTATAAACGGCAAGGGTTTTACAATTACCGCTAATCCCTGGCTAAAATCAAAATTTATGATAACATAAAAAGGAGTTTAGTTAAACTATAGTGATTAACAAGGTAATACTTATTAATCTATTTTGCTTAATATTGCTGAGGATTTCCAATGAACAATAAAATAAAAATAGCTATCATCATGGCAATTGCGGCAATGACCATTTCCTTTGCCTACCTCGGCGTTCAGAGGGGGCAAAACATGTTGACCATATCCACGACGACAAGCCTTTATGACACCGGACTTTTGGACGCCGTGGCCGAACGCTATCTTGAGCTTTACAACACTAGGCTGGATTTCATAGCAGCCGGCACTGGTCAAGCTCTGGAGCACGCTAGAAATGGCGACGCCGACGTGGTGCTCGTACACTCCCCATCAACTGAAAACCAATTTCTGACGGAGGGCGTGGTTGGTACAAGGAGGATAATCGCCTACAACTTTTTCATAATCATCGGGCCCCCGGACGACCCGGCCGGAATCAAGGGGCTAACTCCTATCGATGCGCTCAAGAAAATAGCCTCGACCGAATCTACCTGGGTTTCCCGGGGCGATAACTCTGGAACCCACACTAAGGAGAAATCACTCTGGAAAAAGGCCGATATAGAACCGTACAACAACGCATGGTATATGGAGTCAGGCGCCGATATGGGGCTGACACTTACTATCGCCAGCGAGAAAGCGGCCTACACTTTAGCAGACACCGGCACATATCTGAAGTACAAGAGCGACGAGCTGACCGATTCAGAAATCATCGTCGATATCGGGAAAGACCTCCTGAACGTCTACAGCGTGATGGCCGTTAACCCTGAAAAGAACCCGAACGTTAAATTCAGCGCTGCGATCAAATTCATAGAATACTTGACATCGGACAGCGGTCAAACAATGCTGGGTGAATTTGGCATGAAAGAATACGGCGTTCCTCTTTTCAACCCTGCGGTGCAGCTTCTCGAGACAGGCGAAAACCCAGAACTGTCGGGCTGGATACGTAGCTACGCATTCCTGGAGAACAGCGAGTGCCCATCTAGATACAGGCTCGGCCAGGAGCAACTTTACAAATGAGCGAACAACTTTTAGATATCGTGCTTCGTTCGATTTGGATCTCAGTCACGGCTTTGCTGCTTTCTTTATTATGGAGCTTGCCGATTGCGCTTACCATAGGACTTAAAAAGTTCAGGGGCAGGGAGACTCTCATAACTTTTTTCAACGCCATGCTGGGAATACCAACGGTGGCGCTGGGTCTTTTCCTCTACATGATGCTCTCAAATCGAGGGGCACTCGGTTTATTCGGCTTGCTCTATACTCCTGCCGCAGTAATGATCGGGCAAGCCGTTCTGATCACCCCAATTCTGGTTAGTCTGCTCACAAGCGCTATCGAAACTGTAGACCCAAAAATCAGGGACCTGGCAAGAACTTTAGGCGCATCAGAAAATCAGGCTTCCCTTGCCGTTTTGAAGGAGGCGAGAAAAGGCGGCATCCTCGCGGGAGTCGCTGCTTTCAACAGGGCTATTGCTGAGCTCGGAATAGCGCTAATGCTGGGTGGTAACATAATGGGACTTACAAGGGTGATGACGACCCAGATTGCGCTAGGCGTGAATCGAGGCGAAATCATGCTCTCGATTGAGGTAACTGCCGTGCTCCTGTCCATCGTTTTCGTTTTGACGTTCATCGCCAACCGTTTCAGGAGGGACTAGATGGCCAATCATGTAAAATTGAAAAACGTGAATCGCGAATACGACGGCATTTTGACTCTCAGAGGTGTTAATCTGGAAGTTGAGGAAGGCGAAATTCTGACGATAATCGGTCCAAATGGTGCCGGGAAGACGACCCTGCTGAGGCTGTTGGCGTTGTTGGATGCGCCATCGAAAGGCGAGGTTATTTACCGAGGCGTAAAAGTAGACGACTCAACAGTACCCAAGCACAGGAAAAAAGTAACTATGGTCTTTCAGCGACCAGTGCTATTCAACACTACTGTTTTTGAAAACGTCGCATACGGGTTGAGGTTGAGAGATAAAGAGGGGTACAACATCCCCGCAAAAGTTGAAAGCGCACTCAACTCTGTTTTGCTGAAGGGCTTCGACGCCAGGATGGCGAAAAAATTATCTGGCGGCGAACAGCAACGCGTGATCCTGGCCCGAGCACTTGCTCTGGAACCTGAACTTCTTCTGTTGGACGAACCCACCGCAAACCTGGACCCAACCAACTCAGCCATAGTCGAAAAAATCATAAAAAAACTGCGCGGACGGACGACTATAGTGGTGGCCACGCATAACATCTTCCAAGCGAGAAGGATATCCGATAGGGTGGGCTGCTTGCTGGACGGCAAGATCATAGATGTTGACAAACCAAGAAACATCTTCATGAAACCCAAAAACAAAATGATTAGAAAGTTCGCCCGCGGAGAGTTCTTCTGAAAGGTGAAAATTTTTCCACGCCTTTTTAACCTGCAAAGAGAAAATTACGGTTGGGTTGGACATGCAGGCGTTAGTGTATATCCGCACAGAGCCGGGTAAGGCCCTTAAACTGCTTGAATCCGTCAAGAAGATGCAGGGAGTTCAGGTGGCTTTCGCGACCACGGGCAGGTTTGATATCGTGGCCAGAGTAGAGGCCGCGGATTTGAAAGCCCTAGGGGACGCCATCGTGAGCAAGATGCAGCTCATGCCTGGCGTGAGGTACACCGAGACATCCTTGATAGTCGCATAGTCCGTTCGACAGCTGAACGGACTTGACCTTCAGGTGTGACCGGGCAAAGCTGCCAGAGGACCTGCTTGACTGAAAGCGCGGCAAATAACTTAACTATTGATTGCATCAAATAATTATGGCGGTTGAATGGTCGAGCTAGTGTTCCTTGGATCGGGAGGCGGAAGATTCCAGACGATCAACCAGTACTTCAAAACGGGCGGGTTCAGGATTCATGCGGGAGTCAATGTGCACGTTGACCCGGGACCGGGCGCGCTATTGCTTACGCACAAATATGGGTTGGACCCTTCGGATTTGGATGGCATCGTCGTCACGCACTGCCACCCTGACCACTACACGGACGCAGAAGTTTTGATTGAAGCAATAGCACAGCACATGGCAGCTGAAGACATAGGGAGATCCTTTGGCAAAAAAAGAGGCACATTTATCGGCAGCAAGAGCGTCATCGAGGGGGTCGGGAATTACGGTCCGGCAGTCTCCCGATACCACCAAACCAAACTCGAGAAACTAGCAGTCCTTGAGCCCGGGGAGAAATTTCAGCTCGGCAATATTGAAATCGAATCGATGCCGACGAAACACAGCGATCCAACTTCAATCGGCATAATATTCCGCACTGAAAAAGGAGAGATAGGTTACACCAGCGACACCCAGTATTTTGAGGATATCGAAAAGTACTTCAGGGGAGTGCGGGTTCTTATAGCAAACGTCACGCGTCCGCTGTCGATGCGGATACCGTGGCATCTTTGCTCGGATGATTTTATTAAAATTTTGAATAAGGTCAAGCCAGAGCTGGCCGTGATGATACACATGGGCATGTTGTTCCTCAAGCATTCGCCTTCGAAGGAGGCTTCCAGAATAAAATCGGAGACGGGCGTGGAGACCATCCCGGGGCAAGCCGGATTGAGGATTAATCTCGATGGGGAGATCAAAATAGTGCGTCCGCCAAACCAACCCACTCTGGAAGAGTTCGCCAAATTAAAAACGGAAAAATTCTCTAACGCACAGTAGCCCTAATTACTTATACCAATCGCCACAATTCTTGAGATGGTCAACATGGCGGCTTCGAATGATTATAACCCGCACGAAATCGAGCTGAAGTAAAATTTTAGGTTTTCCCAAAATCCACTAAAATCTCAAACATCGAAAATGCGCTAACTTTCAAGGGCAAGTTATTGAGAATTTACCAAAACTAATACTTTCGCGGCCCCTCCTCCGAAGTTGGTTAAATGTAAATCAAAATAATAACTGAGGCGAAGTTGTTGCTCTCCGTAAATTTTTGGGATCTGCCACATCGGCGTACCTCCATTATCTTCTCTGAGGATTTTTCGCAGGTTATTCATAATACAGTGGCGAATTTGTTCGACAAAAATCTCACCAAAGCGTCAAAAACAATTGGTATACCAAAAAGTCTTTTCTACCGCCTTGAGCAAAAAAGGCGCATTAGAATCGACAATCTTTTCAAGCTGCTAAATTTTTTAGGTGCTCGCGATTCAACATTTTCTACAAAGGCTGCCCAGAGACACTTAATTTGGATAGGACCAGCACATGGAAGAGGAATATCCAACCCTTGCTTTCCAATCGAGCTTCAGAACAATGCATTGGTGCGAACAGCCGCCAGAGCTTGTGGAGATGGGATTCTAACTAGAACTTATGGACTTCGCCATGGTTATGGAACTATAATCTACTACGCAAAGGAGGATCCAGAACAGCTGCAAAACGCGATTGATGACGCCATCATTGCCTTTGGAGGAAATGTCCAAACATACAGGATTAATTTCGGCAAGGACATCTACTTAGTTTACCCCACTGTCGTGCGTGATGTCTTGTTATTCGCAGGAGTGATGACAAGTCCAAAAGCAGAAAGCGAACGCGGCGTCCCGGAGTTTGTGATGAAAAGCGAAAAAGCGACTACTTGGGTTGCTTGGCTTCAACAAACGGGGGACGATGAAGGGCATGTTGTTTATCACCCGCAACATAACCTATATGGCATCTACTGGCGTCGATCCACCGACATTACTGGACTCCTGCCTGGCATTGAGCTTAGGGCCGGGGAGCGGATTTCCATTCATATATCATCAGACGACGTTCGGGAACACGTGGTAGGGCGATCACCGAAATTGATAGCCGATGAGCAGGGGCTTCTCAGTAGGCTCCGCATTACCTCCACAGTCACTCCTTTGGAGATTTACCGAACTCTTAATGGAAAACTTCGGGTCAAGTGGCAACTCCGCATTAGCGGTCCTGATAACTTGATTCGATATGGTAGAAAAGTAGGGTTTCGGATTACGAGGAAATCAACCGCGCTAGCTAAAGCAATGGACCAATGCGTAAGTTACGAAAAAATTATCTTACCAATTCTTAACGACCTTCAACAGAAACACGGCTACCTCGATGCAAGATCGGTATCAATGAGACTGGGCGGTTGCCTAGTTCCCCATTCAAACAAAACAACCATTTCCGGGTTGGTCGCTTTACGAGAAATGTCCAAACGAGGCTATGTCCATAAAATAAGCGAGGGACGGTACATCAAAAAATTGAAGAAGTACATTCCATCAAGATACGTTATAACTAGCAAGGGAACAAGAAGGCTTAAAGAGATTTGCGACCAATTCCATTATCTGGATGAAAAGGTGGGAGGTGGTTCAGCGAATAAAGTGACAGCAGAAGTTCCGGCAGCTTACGATCCACTTGAGGCAGAACCAAAATGGCGGAAGAAGTGGAAAGAATTGGGTATTCACAGCTTCCGACGCGACGATTACGAAACGCCGACCTATATTATCGATACCCCGCCGCCATATTCCTCGCAAGAGGGTGGAGCCGAGCGGGGAGTTCCACATGGGCACGGCGCTGAATTGGACGTACTTTGATATCGTCGCTCGCTATAAGCGGATGCGCGGCTTCAACGTGATGTTTCCCCAGGGATCCCCGTGAAGTGCTGTAACGGCATATTCATGGGCCTGAATGGGACTGTCACGGGCTGCCCACCGAGGTCCAAGTGGAGAAACGCTACGGGATAAGAAAGGGCGACCTGCCGGCGGAGAAGTTCCGAGAGCTCTGCGTCAAGCTGACCAGCGAAAACATATCTCACATGCGAGAAGAGATGAACTCCTTCGGGTTTTCAATAGACTGGTCCACTGAGTACCGGACGATGGATCCGAGCTATTACGGCAAGACCCAGCTTTCGTTCGTGCAGCTTTACAAGAAAGGGCTCATCTACAGGGGCGAGCACCCGGTCAACTGGTGCCCCCGCTGTGAGACCGCAATCGCGGACGCCGAGGTGGAGTACGGGGAGAGGAGCACCAAGCTGAACTACGTAAAGTTCAAGCTCGCCGGGGATGACGGGGCGTTGACCATTGCCACCACGCGTCCCGAGTACCTGCCGGCGTGCGTTGTGGTGGCGGTCCATCCGAAC
The DNA here is from genome assembly GCA_043821745.1 of Methanobacteriota archaeon. GTDB lineage: Archaea > Hadarchaeota > Hadarchaeia > Hadarchaeales > Hadarchaeaceae > Hadarchaeum. The sequence continues at coordinate 34,640 of JBDRCL010000061.1, forward strand.
GACGAGAGGTACCGGAGATACGTCGGGGGAAAGCTCGAGGTCCCGCCATTCGGTCACGTCGTAGAGATTATAAAGGACACGGAGGTCGACCCTGGGTTCGGCACGGGAGTCGTGATGGTGTGCACATTCGGGGACAAGACCGACGTGCGCTGGGTGAAGCGCTACAAGCTGCCGGTCATCAAGCTGATCGATGAGAAGGGCGCGATGACGGAAGCCGCTGGAAAATATTCAAAGATGACGATGGAGGAGGCGCGACGCGCGATAATCGAGGACCTGCGCGCGGCTGGATCGCTCGAAAAGCAGGAAGAGCTGCCGCAGAGCGTCGGTGTCTGCTGGCGCTGCAAGACTGTCGTCGAGATCTTGACGAAACCGCAGTGGTTCATGCGCGTGCTCGACCTAAACAAAAAAGTGGTCGAGGAGGCCAAACGCGTGAGGTGGGTACCGGACTACATGCGCACCAGATTCGTCGACTGGACGAACTCGATGGACTGGGACTGGGTGATCTCGCGGCAGAGGATCTTTGCCACGCCGATCCCGGCCTGGTACTGCTCCAAATGCAGGGAACCGATAGTGGCTGAAGAGAAGCAGCTGCCGGTCAACCCTGCGAGGGACAAGCCGCCGGTCGAGAAATGCCAGAGCTGTGGCAACCAGAACTTCGATCCGGAACCGGACGTACTCGACACCTGGATGGACAGCTCGATAACTATCGCAGCTCATGCGGGATGGCCCGACATCGACCAACGTCTCTTCCCAGCCGACCTTCAGCCGAACGGGACGGACATCATCAGAACCTGGGACTATTACCTGATGGTCCGTCACCTCGCGCTACTGGGCAAGGCACCATACAAGACCGTGTTGGTCAACGGCATGGTGCTCGGAACCGACGGCAGGGCGATGCACAAATCGCTCGGGAATTACGTTGACAGCACAAAGGCCCGAGAGAAATACGGCGCCGATGCGCTCCGCCAGTGGGCGGCGATAGGGGCGTCGACCGGCTCGGACATACCGTTCACCTGGAAGGACGTGGAGTTCGGATACCGGTTCATGCGAAAGTTATGGAACGCTGCCCGATTCGCCGGCCCGCATCTGAACTCAAAAGTTGCAAAGCTCGAGGTCAAAAAAATAAAGCTGACGCCCGTGGACCGCTGGCTCCTGAGCAGGCTCAACAGGCTGGTGAAGAACGTCACGGGATGGCTCGAGGACTTCCAGTTCAACCGTGCTCTCGGCGATATTCAAAACTTCGTATGGCACGAGCTCTGCGACATGTACATCGAGGAAGTGAAGCACCGGCTTTACGCCGGCGACCGGACCACCGAAGCGGCCGCCTTCACCCTTTACCAGGCCATGCTGACTTCAGTCAAGCTCCTCGCCCCGTTCATACCTCACTTCGCCGAAGAAGTCTATCAGACGTACTTCGCCGGAGACCAGCAACTGCCGAGCGTTCACAGCTTCGGCTGGCCGGACGCCGACGAGAGCCTGATAGATGAATCCGCGGAGAAGCTCGGTGAAATTGCCAACCTTGCGATAAGCACTCTGCGGCAGTTCAAGTCCACGAGGAAGATGGCCCTCAGCGCCGAGATACCAAAACTTGAGATCTACACGGCGAACAATGACGTCGCCAAACAGCTGAAGGAAATAAAAAATGATATCGCCGGCACCATGCGGGTTAAAGAAGTTAAGATAATAACCAACAAGCCGGAGCTGAAAGAGCGCGTGCTCTCGGTGGAACCGAACCTGGCGAGGCTGGGTTCAAGATTGCGCGGCGACGTAAAGATCGTCACTGAGGCCCTGCGAAACGCCAAGCCGGAAGAAATCTCGAAACTTATGGGCAAGGGCAAAATGACCATAAATGAAGCAGGGAAAACCATCGAACTTTCAATCGAGGATTTGAAAATAGTCAGTGAACTGGAAAGCGAGGGTCACAAGGTCGAAGTCATCGAT